>JAQTOM010000051.1 GCA_028713345.1 Gallionellaceae bacterium
TTCAGCGTCTTGAAAAACAGATCATAGAGGATGAAGCCGAGATAGGATTTCCCCGCGCCGTGATCCACCAGTTGAATGTCCGCATGGTGCTGCTGGATTTCTTGCAGCAGCGGCTCGATGAATTGATACAGGTGATAGATCTGCTTGAGCTTGCGCCGGCTGTCCTGGTTCATCTTCCCGTCGCGGGTGAGGATGTGCAGCTCTTGCAGCAGCCCGATGGATTGGTTGGGCCTGATTTCGTGCGTCGTGTTCATTAAACTGCCTGACTCTGGTGTATTGCACATGATTATGGGAGGCGCTGCGGCGCACGTCAATGCGGCGCGCAGAAGTATTGCAAGAGCAACATGAATGGTGCAAAGTAGGTTACTCTGTCCGACTGCATATCGGTTATTTTTCGAAAGGAACGAACATGCGCAACTTGCTGACACTTCTCATTCTGCTTTCCACTCTGGCGCTTTCGGGTTGCGGCTACAACACCATGCAGGCTCTTGACGAAGAGGTGACCGCCAAATGGAGCGAGGTGCTCAACCAGTACCAGCGCCGCGCCGATCTGGTGCCCAATCTGGTGAACGTGGTCAAGGGCTATGCCGCGCACGAGAAGGATGTGCTGGAAACGGTGACGGCGGCGCGCGCCAAGGTGGGTTCGATCCAGGCGACACCCGAGCTGGTGAAGGATGCGCAGGTGTTCGCCAAATTCCAGGCCGCCCAGGGCGAACTGACTTCGGCATTATCCCGGTTGTTGGTGGTTTCGGAAAATTATCCGAACCTCAAGGCCGATGCCTCGTTCCGCGACTTGCAGGCGCAACTGGAAGGCACCGAGAACCGCATCGCCGTGGCGCGTGACCGCTACATCAAGGCCGTGAAGGACTACAACGTGACCGTGCGCGTTTTCCCCAACAACCTGACGGCGATGCTGTTCAGCTACCAGACCAAGCCGAGCTTCACGGTGGAAAACGAGAAAGCCGTTTCGACCGCGCCCAAGGTTGAGTTCGGCAAATAGCCCTGCGCAGGCCGTTCGTGGTGAGCCCGTCGAACCATGAATGGCCTTCGACAAGCTGATAGAACTACTAGCCATCTGACTAAGCCAGCATACAACGCTGACAAGTCATTGGTTATCAGGCCGAACGGAGTGATGTTCAATTTATGCCGAACTCGAAATCAATGATGCGGCGCTGGCTATTTTTATTTCTGTTGTGCTTGTTGCCATTTGTGGCCGAAGCCGACGAGGTTGCCGTGCCGAAGCTGGCGGCGCGAGTCACCGACCTCACCGCCACGCTGACTGCGACACAGCAGGCGGCGCTGGAATCCAGGCTGAGGGCGTTCGAGGCGCAAAAGGGCAGCCAGGTCGCGGTGCTGATCGTGCCGACCACGCGGCCCGAGGCCATCGAGCAATACGCCATCCGCGTCGTCGAACAATGGAAGCTGGGCCGCAAGAAAGT
Source organism: Gallionellaceae bacterium (assembly GCA_028713345.1). Lineage (GTDB taxonomy): Bacteria > Pseudomonadota > Gammaproteobacteria > Burkholderiales > Gallionellaceae > JAQTOM01. The sequence continues at coordinate 1,440 of JAQTOM010000051.1, forward strand.
GGACGATGGCGTGTTGCTGCTGGTCGCCAAGGATGACCGCAAGCTGCGCATCGAAGTCGGCTATGGGCTGGAAGGCGTGTTGCCCGATGTCATCGCCAGGCGCATCATCGCGGAAGACATCGCGCCGCATTTCAAGCAGGGCGATTTCTACGGCGGCATCGAGGCTGGCGTAAACCGCATCCTGGCCGTCATTCAGGGCGAGGCGCTGCCTGCGCCGCCGGCAGCGCAGCGACAAGCCAGCGGCGGCGCTTCACTGGAATCCTACTTCCCCTTCTTGTTGTTCGGCGCATTGGCCGGTGCAGCCATACTGCGCAGGATGCTGGGCACATTTCCCGGCGCGCTGGCGAATGGCGGCCTGGTCGGCCTGGCTGTTTTCTTGCTGGGCGGCGGCATGATATTCACGCTACTGCTCGGCGTCATGGCCTTTGTCTTTGCGCTGGGAGGCGGGCGCGGATGGGGCGGCGGGTTCAGCGGCGGCGGAGGGGGCTTCGGCGGTGGAATTTCTGATGGCGGCGGATTCTCCGGCGGTGGCGGGGATTTTGGCGGCGGCGGCGCTTCGGGGGACTGGTAGATGAAAAAATTGCTCCGCTTTGTTAAACACATGGCCTCGGGCCGCTGGCAAGTGGCGCGCCGTTTCCCCAAGCGCTCGATGCACGCGATTGAAGAGGCTATCCGCCAATCCGAGACCAGACACATGGGCGAGCTGCGCTTCGCGGTGGAAGCGGGACTGGACTGGGCGGACCTGCTGGCCGGCACCTCGTCGCGCAAGCGCGCGCTGGAAGTGTTCTCGCACTTGCACGTGTGGGATACCGAGCGCAATTCCGGGGTGCTGATTTACCTGCTGCTGGCCGATCGGAAAGTGGAAATCATTGCGGATCGCGGCATCCATTCCTGCGTGGGCGACGCAGGCTGGGCCGCCATTTGCCGCAATATGGAAAAAAAATTCCGTGCCGGGGAATTTGAGGGCGGCGTGCTGGAAGGCATTGCTGCCATTACCGCATTGCTGCGACAACACTTCCCGGCGCAAGACGCCGACTCCAACTCCAACGAACTGCCGGATTATCCGGTGACGCTGTAGGAAGCCATGTCCAACGCCGACCTGCTCACCCGCTCGCTTGCCGCCGTATGGCATCCCTGCACCCAGATGAAGCGGCACGAAACCCTGCCGCTGGTTCCCATCCAGCGCGGCCAGGGAGTATGGTTGTATGACTTCGATGGCAGGCGTTATCTGGATGCGGTGAGTTCGTGGTGGGTGAACCTGTTCGGGCACTGCAATCCGCACATCAATGCCGCCATCACCGACCAGCTCGGCAAGCTGGAGCACGTGATGCTGGCGGGCTTCACGCATGAGCCTGCGGTGCGGCTTGCGGAACGGCTGGCGCAGCTCGCCCCTCCCGGACTGGGGCATTGCTTCTATGCCTCCGACGGCGCCTCGGCCACCGAGATCGCATTGAAGATGAGCGCGCACTATTGGCGCAACAATGGCAAACCGCAGAAGATGAATTTCATCAGCCTGCAGAACAGTTATCACGGCGAAACCCTGGGCGCGCTGTCGGTTACCGATGTGGCGTTGTTCAAGGATGCCTATGGCGGTCTGACCCGGCACAACGCCACGGTGCCCAGCCCGGACTGGCGTCATGCCGCCGCAGGAGAAAGCGCGCAGGATTATGCGTTGCGCTGCGCCGAGGCGCTGGAACGGCACTTGCAACAGCATCATGCCAGCCTCGCCGCCTTCATCGTGGAGCCGCTGGTGCAGGGTGCGGCAGGCATGGCGATGTATCACCCGGTTTATCTGCGCCGCGCGCGCGAACTGTGCGACCAGTACGGGGTGCACCTGATTGCCGATGAGATTGCGGTGGGCATGGGCAGGACGGGGACGATGTTTGCCTGCGAGCAAGCGCCCCCTCCCCAACCCCTCCCCCAAAGTGAGAGGGGCTATGGAATCACGCCAGATTTCCTGCTCATCTCCAAAGGCATCAGCGGCGGCTACCTGCCGCTGTCGGTGGTGATGACTACCGATGAAATTTACCGGGCGTTTTATGCCGACGAGACGGCGCGCGGCTTCCTGCATTCGCATTCCTACACCGGCAACCCGCTGGCGTGCCGCGCGGCGCTGGCCACGCTGGATATTTTCGGACAGGACAATATTCTCGCCGCCAATCGCAGCAAGGCGGCATACCTTAACCGCATCGCCGCGCCATTGCGTAAACATCCTGGGGTGCGGAACTTTCGCAACACCGGCATGATCTGGGCATTCGAGGTGGAGAGTCCGCACGCCGGTTTCGCTCAGCGCTGCTTCACGCTCGCGCTGGAGCAGGAGTTGCTGCTGCGCCCGATGGGCAACACGGTGTATTTCATGCCGCCCTATGTCATCAGCGAAGCGGAGATGGACATGCTGGTGGAGCGGACGTTGCATATTGTTGAGGCGCTGGCGTGATAAATAATTACATCATTCCCGTGAAATTTCTTTGCAGCCTGCTGCCCGCTTTCTTCCTGATTGCCGGCGCGCAAGCCGACCCGTTGCCTCCGTCCGTGCTGGCAGCGCTGCAACAGGCGCACATCCCGCTGAGCGGCACAGGCATCGTGGTGCGCGAGGTGAATGCGCGCACGCCGCTCATCAGCATCAACGCCAACCAGCCGATGAACCCGGCCTCGACCATGAAGCTGCTCACCACCTATGCCGGGCTGGAATTGCTCGGCCCGGCCTATGCGTGGAAGACCGAGGCCTATATTGACGGCAAGCTGGACAACGGCGTGTTGCAGGGCAACCTGATCCTGAAAGGCTATGGCGACCCGAAATTTACCCTTGAGCAATTCTGGCTGTGGCTGCGCGAATTGCGCGCGCGCGGCCTGCGCGAGATACGCGGCGACCTGGTGCTGGACCGCAGCTTCTTCGATTTGCCCGCGCACGACCCGGCGGCTTTCGATAACGACCCGGTACGCGCCTATAACGTCGGGCCGGATGCGCTGCTGCTGAATTTCAATACGTTGCGCCTGCGCTACGTGCCGGACGGAAATAAATTGAAAGTCATCACCGAACCAGCCTTGGAAGGCGTGACGCTGGACAACCAGCTTGCGCCTCCTCCTCCGGGTTCGGGATGCGATGGATGGGATGACGCCATCCGCGTGCAGCCGAATGGCGACAGCGTGCTATTGCAAGGCGGCTATCCGGGCGAGTGCGGCGAGCGCGAACAAAACCTGAGCGTGGTGCCGCATACGCGCTATGTGGCGGCGTTGTTCCGCACGCTGTGGCAGGAACTCGGCGGCACGCTGCAAGGGAAATCCGGTGAGGGAATGGTGAGCGGCAGTGCAAAGCTTTTTTCCACGCATAACTCCCCGCCGCTTTCGGAAATCATCCGCGACATCAATAAATTCAGCAACAACGTGATGGCGCGGCAACTGTTCCTGACCCTGGGTGCAACGCCAAACTCGGCGGCATCGCTTCCGCGCAGCTCGCAAGCCATGCAGAATTGGCTGGCACGCAAGGAGCTGGCCTTCCCCGAACTGGTGCTGGAGAACGGCGCGGGCTTGTCCCGCAACGAGCGCATCAGCCCGCAACACCTCGCGCAACTGTTGCAAAGCGCGGCGGCCAGCCCGTTGAGCGCCGAACTGACCGCGTCGCTGCCGATTCTCGGCGTGGACGGCTCCGTGAAAAAACGCCTCAAGGAAAGCACGTCTGCCGGCCATGCCCACCTGAAAACCGGCACGCTGGAGGGCGTGAAAACCGTTGCTGGCTACGTGCAAACCAACAGCGGCAAGCAATACATAGTCGTGTTTCTGATCAACCACCCTAATGCCGCTGCCGGACAACGCGCGCAGGATGACCTGATTGAATGGATACAACATTGGTATTGATTTCATCCCGCCATGTTACATGGTTACAACACTAGACCGTTTGGCCTATTGTTATAAACAACCTCGGCGATTATGATGCGCCTCACTACGGAACTAAATCCTCTGTTAACCGCTCTACTGCCGAGCAGTAAATTCTGATTAACCACTTGAAGGAAAAACATGAAAAAGATTCTTGCTGTCGCACTGTTGTCCGCTTTTGCCGCTCCCGCTTTTGCGGCTGACAATGGTTTTTATGCTGGCGTAACGCTGGGCCGTTCCAGTACTGGAAACGATGGTACGGGTGGGGTGATGACCAAGTCTACCGACACCGTTGCCGGTATCCTGGCCGGTTACCAGTTCACCAAGAACTGGGGCGCTGAAGTCTTTTATACCGGTGCTGGAAAATGGGACAGTCAAAATACTGCGGGTACTATTCTTGTTAATGGCAAGGCTGACGCATGGGGCATGAACGCCGTAGGCACTCTGCCGTTGTCTGGTGCCTTCTCGCTGTATGGCAAGCTGGGCTACGCCGGCACCAAGTCTACACTTTCAGTTTCTCCCGCGGGTTCGACTTACACCGGCACAACGCGCAATGCCGTGACTTACGGCTTGGGTGGTGTGTGCAATGTGACTCCGGCTGTTGGCGTGCGTCTTGGCTGGGATCACTACGGCGCAGCCACCTCCGGTGCCAATGTTGTCGGCGTTAAGAACGACTTCAATGCCGGCGTCTGGTCATTGGGTGCCGTGTTCAAGTTCTAATCAGACTTAGGCACCACAAGAAAGCCGGGGGTAGCCCCGGCTTTTTCATTGTCTGTTGTTCTGCTACAACCCCAACTCGCCCCACATCGCATCCACCTTGCGCTTTACCGCCTCGTCCATGACGATGGGCGTGCCCCATTCGCGCTGCGTTTCCCCCGGCCACTTGTTGGTTGCATCCAGTCCCATCTTGCCGCCCAAGCCTGACACCGGGCTGGCGAAATCGAGATAGTCTATCGGCGTGTTCTCCGCCAGCAGCGTGTCGCGCACCGGGTCGACGCGTGTGGTCATGGCCCAGATCACTTCCTGCCAGTTGCGGATGGCGATGTCGTCATCCACCACGATGATGAACTTGGTGTACATGAACTGGCGCAGAAAACTCCAGATGCCGAACATCACGCGCTTGGCGTGTCCCGGATATTGTTTCTTGATGGATACCACGGCGAGGCGATAGGAGCAGCCTTCCGGCGGCAAATAGAAATCCACAATCTCGGGGAACTGCTTCTGCAGTAGCGGCACGAACACTTCATTCAGCGCCACCCCCAGCATCGCCGGCTCATCCGGCGGTTTGCCGGTGTAGGTGGAATGGTAGATCGGGTCGCGGCGCAGGGTGATGCGCTGGATGGTGAGCACCGGGAATTTTTCCTGCTCGTTGTAATAGCCGGTATGGTCGCCATAAGGGCCTTCCAGCGCGGTCTCGCCGGGATGGATCACGCCTTCCAGCACAATCTCGGCGGAAGCGGGCACTTGCAGATCGGAACCCAGGCACTTCACCAATTCGGTCTTCGCGCCGCGCAGCAATCCCGCGAACTGGTATTCGGATAAGGAGTCCGGCACCGGCGTGACCGCGCCGAGTATGGTGGCGGGATCGGCGCCGATCACCACCGCCAGCGGAAAGGGTTTATCCGGATTTTTCTCGCAATGCTCGCGGTAATCCAGCGCGCCGCCGCGATGCGTCAGCCAGCGCATGATGACCTTGTCCGGTGCGATCACCTGCTGGCGGTAGATGCCCAGATTCTGGCGTGGCTTGTTCGGCCCGCGCGTGACCACCAGCCCCCAGGTGATGAGCGGTGCGACATCGCCCGGCCAGCAGTGCTGGATGGGCAGCCGGCCCAGGTCCACATCCCTGCCTTCCCACACTACTTCCTGACACGGCGCGCCCGACACCACCTTGGGCGACATGGTGAGTACCTGCTTCAGCACCGGCCATTTTTCCCATGCATCCTTCAGCCCCTTGGGCGGCTCCGGCTCTTTCAGGTAGGCCAGCAATTGCCCGACCTCGCGCAATGCCGTGACGCTCTCTTCACCCATGCCCAGCGCCACGCGGCGCGGCGTGCCGAACAGGTTGGCCAGCACCGGCATGGTGTGTCCGGTTGGCTTCTCGAACAGCACGGCAGGACCTTGCGCGCGCAACACGCGGTCGCAGATTTCCGTCATTTCCAGGTGCGGCGAAACGGGGGCGGTGACGCGCTTGAGCTCGCCGATCTTCTCCAGTTGTGCGATGAAATCGCGCAGGTCTTTATATTTCATAATTGCTCCTTTGGAGCAGTTGCTAGTTGGTAGTCGTTAGTCGCCAGTTAAAACAGCGTGGTGAATGAAAAACAATATGCAATACCAACTAACGACTAATGGCTAACGTCTGCCGACCGCTAATAAAACCTCTTCTCACCTTCCGGCCTGGTCTTGAAGCGCTTATGCAGCCAGAAATATTGCTCCGGCATTTCCAGTACGCGCTGCTCGATGAATTCGTTCACCCGGCGCGTGTCCGCCGCCAAGTCTCCACTCGGATGGTTTTCCCATGCCGGGTAGAATTGTAGTTCATAGCCTCGCCCCTGCGGCAACATGCGCGTGGTAACCGGTACCACCCTCGCGCCGGTCATTTCCGCCAGCCGCGATACGGTATTCAGTGTGGATGCAAGTACGCCAAAGAAAGGGATGAACGGCGCATCCTTGGCCGCAAAGTCCTGATCCGGCAGATAATAGAACGACAAGCCCTTGCGCAATGCCTTCACCACGGGCCGCAATCCCTGTTGCCGCGAAATCAGGAGCTGGTTCCCGAAGCGCGTGCGGCCTTCCAGCAGCTTGGCGTGGAAGAGAGGATTCTTCTGGTTGGAGTAAACGCTGAACATGTCGCCATACTGCGAAAGCCAGGAGCCGCCGACATCCAGCGCGACGAAATGGGGTGCCAGCAGGATGACCGGGCCGCTCTCCACGGCCTGGTAATGTTCCAGTCCCTTGACCTGCACCAGGCTCTTGATGCGCTCGCCGCTCGACCACCACAGGATGCTGCGTTCTATCAGGCTGCGCCCGAATGCCATGAAATTCCGCCGCACCAGCCGCGTCCGCTCCGACCCGCGCATTTCGGGAAAACACAGGCGCAAATTGGTATCCGCCACCATGCGCCGCTCCGCAGCCAGTGCGTAAAGCAGCAAGCCCAGGCCGTTGCCGAACCATACCAGCACCGGCAGCGGCAGAAAATGCAGCAGCCACAGCAGGAAAATAACCAGACGCGTCATCATGCCGAACCCGTTTCCTGTTTTGCGGATGGTTCAATGCCAGCCGGAATTTTATAGCGGTTGTAACTCCACAAGTATTGCGCGGGACAGGCGCGCACTATCTTTTCCAGCGCCGCATTGATCTGCCTGACAACGGGCAAACCGGGGGCGAGTTCCAGCGGCGCAAAATGGATGGCATAGCCCGCGCCCTTTGGCAAACGCTCCACATACGCCATGATCACTGCCGCGCCGCTGGATTCCGCCAGGCGTCCCACCAGCGTCATGGTGTAGGCCGGCCGCCCGAAAAAATCCGCCCACTCGCCCTCGCCCTTGCCCGGCACCTGATCCGGCAACAAGCCGATGGCCTCGCCGCGTTTGAGCGCCTTATACAGCAGGCGCACGCCGCTCACGTCGGTGCGCGCCAGCCGCAATTGGCCGCGTTCGCGCCCGCTGCGCATCACCGGCTCCAGCCATGCCAGCTTGGGCGGGCGGTACAGCACGGTGATGGGAAACCATTGTGCCGCATAGGTTGCGGATATTTCGAAACAACCCAGATGCGGCGTCAGAAAAATGACCCCCTTGCCGCGCGCGCGCGCCGCCTCGACATGCTCCCAGTCGTGGCATGTCTTGACACTGGCGGCCACCTCTGCCAGAGGCCGGCGCCACAGCCACGGCAATTCGGCCACGCCCTTGCCCGCTTCCGCTATGCTGGCATTTAACACTTCGCGAAAATCTTTTTCGGTACGGCCTGCCATCGCAAAGCCAAGATTCTCGCGCATGCGCCTGGCATAGGTGCCCGACATGAAATACGTCGCCCAGCCCAATGCAGAGCCAAGGCGATGCAAAGCCCCAAGCGGCAAGCGCGCTGTCAAATTGAATATCCAGACAACAAAGGAAGAACACATGGGTAGAAACAACCGGGTTTTGTTATAATGCGCTCCCCTTAAATCCAACCTGAATACGTGCGGAGAGCCATGAACGAATTTTTATTTACATCTGAATCAGTATCCGAAGGCCATCCCGACAAGGTTGCCGACCAGATTTCCGATGCTATCGTTGACGCCATTCTAGCGCAGGACAAACATTCGCGCATTGCCGCCGAGACGCTGTGCAACACCGGCCTCGTCGTGCTGGCCGGCGAGATCACCACCAGCGCCAATGTCGATTACATCCAGGTGGCGCGCGACACCATCAAGCGCATCGGCTACGACAACACCGAATACGGCATCGATTATAAGGGCTGCGCGGTGCTGGTGGCTTACGACAAGCAGAGCCCGGACATCGCCCAGGGCGTGAACAAGGCCTACGACGATGGCCTGGACCAGGGTGCAGGCGACCAGGGCCTGATGTTCGGCTACGCCTGCGACGAGACTGACACCCTGATGCCGCTGCCGATTTACCTCGCGCACCGCCTGGTCGAACGCCAGGCATTGTTGCGCAAGGATGGCCGCTTGTCTTGGCTGCGCCCGGATGCCAAGAGCCAGGTCACCGTCAAATATGTTCACGGCAAGCCGCATTCGATAGACACCGTGGTGCTGTCCACCCAGCATGCGCCGGAAATGACGCTGGAAGCCATCCGCGAAGGCGTGATTGAGGACATCATCAAGCCGGTGCTGCCCAAGGAGCTGGTCAAGGGCGAGATCAAGTATCTGGTCAACCCGACCGGGCGTTTTGTCGTCGGCGGCCCGCAAGGCGACTGCGGCCTGACCGGGCGCAAGATCATTGTGGACACCTACGGCGGCGCCGCCCCGCATGGCGGCGGCGCATTCTCCGGCAAGGATCCGTCCAAGGTGGACCGCTCCGCAGCCTACGCCGGCCGTTATGTCGCCAAGAACATCGTAGCTGCCGGACTGGCCAGCAAGTGCCTGATCCAGATTTCCTATGCCATCGGCGTGGCGCGGCCTACCAGCGTGTGGGTGACCACCTATGGCACCGGCAAAATTTCCGACGAGAAGATTGCGGAGCTGGTGAAGAAACATTTCGACCTGCGCCCCAAGGGCATCGTGGAGATGCTCGAACTGCTGCGTCCCATCTACCAGAAGACTGCGGCCTACGGCCACTTTGGCCGCGAAGAGCCGGAGTTTACCTGGGAAGCGACGAACAAGGCGGCGGCGTTGCGCGCAGACGCCGGGCTGTAACACCGGTGACAAGTGATGGGTGAAAGGTGACAGTCACCCATCCTCATCAACTATCACGATTTTTATACTCACCCTTCCGAGGGGCGCTGCAGCAGCAATGTCTGTCAGGCTCGGGAGGGTGGTTCAAAGAAGCAACGGCGCCTATTCATTAACTTGAATGGAGAGAAGCATGAACGCTGTTGCAAAACCAGGTGTTAAAAAAGAATCCACCGACTTTAAAATCGCCGACATCAACCTGGCCGCGTGGGGGCGCAAGGAAATCGCCATCGCCGAGACCGAGATGCCCGGCCTGATGGCGATCCGCGAGGAATTCGCCAGGAGCCAGCCGCTCAAGGGCGCGCGCATCACCGGCTCGCTGCACATGACCATCCAGACTGCCGTGCTGATCGAAACGCTCACCGCGCTCGGTGCAGAAGTGCGCTGGGCTTCGTGCAATATTTTCTCGACGCAGGATCATGCCGCCGCCGCCATCGCTGCGGATGGCGTCGCGGTATTTGCGGTCAAGGGCGAGTCGCTGGAAGACTACTGGGATTACACCCACCGCATTTTTGAATGGGCCGACGGCGGCTATTCCAACATGATCCTGGACGACGGCGGCGATGCCACGCTGCTGCTGCATCTGGGCACCAAGGCGGAGAAGGATCAATCCGTGCTGGGCAATCCCGGCTCAGAGGAAGAGCGCATCCTGTTCGCCTCGATCAAGGCCAAGCTCGCCACCGACAAGGCCTGGTACTCCACGCGTCTGGCGCAGATCAAGGGCGTGACCGAAGAGACCACCACCGGCGTGCACCGCCTGTACCAGATGCACGAGCGCGGCGACCTGAAGATTCCCGCGATCAACGTGAACGACTCCGTCACCAAATCCAAGTTCGACAACCTGTACGGCTGCCGCGAATCGCTGGTGGACGGCATCAAGCGTGCCACCGACGTGATGATCGCGGGCAAGGTCGCGCTGATCGCCGGCTACGGCGACGTGGGCAAAGGCTCGGCGCAGGCCATGCGCGCGCTGTCGGCGCAGGTATGGGTGACCGAAGTTGACCCGATCTGCGCGCTGCAGGCCGCGATGGAAGGCTATCGCGTGGTGACCATGGAATATGCCGCCGACAAGGCCGACATTTTTGTGACCTGCACCGGCAACTTCCACGTCATCAACCACGACCACATGGCGAAGATGAAAGACCAGGCCATCGTGTGCAACATCGGTCACTTCGACAACGAGATCGACGTCGCCTCCATCGAGAAATACCAGTGGGAAGAAATCAAGCCGCAGGTTGACCATATCATTTTCCCCGACGGCAAGCGCATCATCCTGCTGGCCAAGGGCCGCCTGGTGAA
>JAQTOM010000052.1:0-3594 GCA_028713345.1 Gallionellaceae bacterium
CGATGGGGAGTCACATCAAAATCAATGAGGCTCACCTACTGTCAGCGAAAGCCCGTTGTCTTTCTGGCCAAGGCCGAGCAGCCACGGTACCGCAGTTTTAGCCCATTTCTCGGCGCCAGGATAATTACGTGCTTGCGAGCCGAAGGTACTGCGCAGCATGTCCGTGTTGATGATGCCCGGATTCAAGGGGATCGCCGCCATTCCTTCTGGCAGCTCCTGAGCCAACGCCTTGGTCAGGCCTTCCATTGCCCACTTGGTCGCGCAATAAGGGGCGACTTCCGCATCGGTCGAGCGCCCCCAGCCGGAGCTGAAATTGATAATGACACCGCTCTTCTTGGCCACCATGGCGGGTACGAAATGGCGGATAACGTTGGCTACTCCCTTGATGTTCACATCGACGACCCTGGAGAATTCACTGGCAGGCACTTGCCACAGCGGCGCATTACGGTTGACGAGTGCGGCGTTGTTTAGCAGCAGGTCGGGCGAACCGGCCAGGTTCAGGCAATGTTTTGCCCATTCACGCACGGCCTCATCGTTGGTGACGTCCACTACTTCGAAGCGACTGTTCGGACCATGAAGGTTATTGAGTTCATTAATCGCATCCTCTGATCGCCCACAGCCTAAAACACGGTGGCCGAGGCGAACAAACCCCCCGGTCATGGCACGCCCCAATCCCCGGCTAACGCCTGTAATGACAATCACTCTGGAAGTCATGAGGTCACCAATTTATCCATTTGCTTGCGCGTAGTGTTCAAGCGAATGAAAACTACAATTTGGCTCGTTGATATTGCGGCGGCCAATGGATGTCATCCCCAAGGCTTTTCGCGGCCTGGAGGGGCCAAGCTGGATTCCTCAGCAGTTCGCGGCCAATGGACACCGCATCCGCTTGTTCCGTGGCAAGGATATGTTCGGCTTGCATTGCATCGGTAATCAAACCGACAGTGCTGGTCATTATTCCGGTTTCCCTGCGAATGGTGGTAGCGAAAGGTGTCTGGAACCCCGGTGCTACCGGCATCGACGCATCAGGAACAAGCCCGCCGGTAGAAACATCGACGAGGTCGATCCCGATGGATTTAAGTTGCCGCACCAATTCGATGGAGCCGGGCAAATCCCATCCGCCTTCCACCCAGTCCGTCGCGGAAATACGAACCATTACGGGTTTGTCTTCAGGCCACAGCTCGCGCACGATTTTCGCTACCTGCAAGGGTAGCCGGGAACGGTTTTCGAGATTGCCTCCATATGAATCGGTGCGGCGGTTAGTCAATGGCGAAAGGAATTCATGCAGCAGATAGCCATGGGCCATGTGAATTTCCACTACCTCGAACCCCGCTTTAAGCGCGCGTTTGGTGGATTCTGCGAATTGGCTCACGACATTGTCTATGCCGGCCCGAGTCATTTCTTCTGGAATGCTGCTGTCGGCAGAAAACGCCAGCGCGCTTGGTGCGAGCGGCTGCCAGCCTCCTTCATTCTGCTTTATCGGCAGCCCGCCTTTCCACGGCTTGTCGCTACTAGCCTTGCGGCCGGCATGGGCGATCTGGATCGCGGGTGTCGCCCCTTGCTCCTTGATGAAAGATACAATGGGGCGCAGTGCCTCTGCCTGCTGGTCTGTCCATAGACCTAAATCGTATGGGGTGATGCGCCCTTCTGGGGAAACGGCGGTGGCCTCCATCACCACCAGTCCAGCACCCCCTGCGGCCCTGGTTCCGTAATGGACGTGATGCCACTCGCCGGGCATACCGTCATGGGCAGAGTATTGGCACATAGGCGCCATGAATATGCGGTTTTTTATGTCCACCCTGCGTAAACGAATTGGCGTGAATAATCTGCTCATTATTACCCTCTCTCTTTAACTTGCATCCCTTGAATTACAGGGCAGTGGTTTCTCAGATGATCAATCCTTGATGCGCAGGGATGATAATCGGATTGTTGCCTGTCTGAAAGATGAATAGCCCCACAAAGAAGCTGAGAACCGCTATGAAGATGCTCGCAAAGAATGCCGTCCAGAATCCCGATACCTTGAAGCCAGGAACAATGGATGACACCAGAAGCATCATCAGCGCGTTGATAACCAGCAGAAAAAAACCGAAGGTGATGAGCGTTAACGGGATGGTCAGCAATATGACAGCCGGCCTGATGACTGCATTGGCCAAGCCCAGCAACAGCGCCGATACAAACAAGGATTTTTTACTGGAAAAAGAAATGCCGTGGAATATGAAACCCGCAACCCATAGCGAAAGCGCGGTTACTCCCCAGTGAGCCAGAAATTCTATTATGTTGTTCATTCTAAGGTATGCAACATTAAGGCTTGCGCGGAGGTTTTATGAAATGGATGATTTTATCCAGATGCATGTGCGCCTGCTTGCCGGCACGATCGGATCTTTTCGTCAGCTCTTTTTGCACCATTGCGTAGAAAGCGATCATATCCTGCCGGGGATAGGCATCTTGCACCCCGCTGTCCTGGAAGAATTCGGCAATCCAGCGCGCATCCAGTTCGATTTTCCCCGTCTCCTGCAAATATTCCGTTGCAGCCATCGCGACATATTCAGTTAGTTTGGACGTCATCTTTTGGCAAATACTTTTAGTGGGCAACCATGATTTTTTTCAGTTTACCTCACTCAAGAACTACCCGTGCCACAGTACGCATGGCGCGGGAAATCGCTCATGATGTTAGGAAGTATTATCTAAGCTGAAGCAAGCCGCTCAAGCAACTCATCGAGGCGGGTGATCGGTGGCAGGCATTGTGTGCCTGCACATAGCCAGGCCGTTGACTGTGCGGATTGCGGCTTGTTTAATATCTGCGGCAGGCAGGCAGCCTGTTCATGCAGCGTCAGCGCGATAACGGAAGGCAGGTAATGCCGCTGCAACTCGCTTTGCCAGGCGGAAGTCTGCCCGGCCTCTCCGCGCAACACCAGCACAGCTTGCGGCTGCAAGTAGTCTGCCAGCGCGCTGCACAGGCCGCAGTGATAGCTGGCCGCCTGTTGCAACACCGGAAAAAACAACATCAGGCAACGCTCGGACGCCGCCGCATATTCCGGCTTGCCGGTGAGCGCGGCCAAGCGCTGCAATGCCTGCGCGGCGATGCCGTTGCCTGCCGGAGTGGCATTATCCTGGCCGATCTTGTTGCGCTGGATCAGCGCCTCGTGGTCGTGGCTGGTAAAGAAGAAGCCGCCGTTTTGGCTATCCTCGAATCTTGCCAGCAGCGCAGCGGCGAGTTGTTCGGCAAAGGCCAGATCGTCGCGGCGGAAATCGGCTTGCAGCAATTCGAGCGCGGCTTGCAGGAGAAAGGTATGGTCATCCAGATAGGCGTTGAGATGCGCCTTGCCATTCCTGCACGTGGCCAGCAGCTTGCCGTCATGCCACAGGCTGCGGCGCACGAAATCCAGCGCGCGCTGCGCCGAATGCAGCCAGTCGCGGCGCTGGAATACCCGTGCAGCGCGCGCCATGCCGGTGATCATCAGGCCATTCCATGCACCGAGGATTTTTTCATCGCGTCCCGGGTGTACGCGCTGCGCGCGCGTGGCAAACAGTTTTTGCCGGGCGCTGGTTAGATTCTCTGTAACTTGTTCGATGCTGAGGTGCAGGCGCTGGGCAATC
>JAQTOM010000052.1:3694-11905 GCA_028713345.1 Gallionellaceae bacterium
GTGCCGTCCGGGCTGAGGAACATGGTCAACGGCCAGCCGCCGCTACGCTGGGTCAGCATGGCATGGGCGTTCTGGTAAATCTGGTCGAGGTCGGGACGTTCTTCGCGGTCCACCTTGATGTTGATGAAATACTCGTTCATCACGTCGGCGATTGCGGCGTCCTCGAACGACTCATGCGCCATCACATGGCACCAGTGGCACGCCGAATAGCCGATCGAGAGCAGGATGGGCTTGTCCTGTTCGCGCGCGATGCGCAGCGTCTCCGGGTTCCAGGCGTACCAGTCAACCGGGTTGCCGGCGTGTTGCTGCAAATAGGGGCTGGTTTCACGGCTGAGTTGGTTGGGCATGATCAGCGCAGCAGTGGTTTGAGAGGCCGCATAATGTTGCGCAGGATTTGCGGCTACGCAACGGCAACGTGATGAAAATTGTATGCCTGGAATAAATCCATCGCAATTACCTTCTTATGCCTGCACAGACCTAAAACACGGCGAACGGCTGCCTCTGTGGCGCTCCGCATCGGAAACAACCTCAAATAAGCCCTTCCTCCACCAGTGCAGCGTGAACCGCCGGACGGGACGCGACTCGATCCAGATAACCCGGCAGAGCAGGCCAGGGAGACAGGTCGAGTTTGACATGCCTTGCCCAGCTGAGGACCGTGAAAAGATAGGCATCCGCCACGGTGAACACCTCCCCCATGAGATAGCTCCTCCCCTCAAGCTGTTTTGCAACAATTCCAATACGTTTGCCGAGCAGCTCTCTTGCCACGGCCTTCCAATCATCCGGCGCCTTGGGATTGAACAGTGGCGAGAAACCCTTGTGCAGTTCGGTGGAAATGAAATTCAGCCATTCCTGCAGGCGGTAACGCTCCAATGTTCCGGCCGCCGGCGCGAGTTTCTTTTGCGGAACGAGATCGGCAAGGTACTGGACTATCGCCGGACCTTCGGTGAGCACCTGCCCATTATCCAGTTCAAGGGCAGGGACGTAGCCTTTGGGATTGACCTTCCAGTAATCCGTGCCATGCCCGGTTTTCTTGGCAGACAAATCCACTTTTTCGAGTTCGAAGGCAAGGCCGGATTCGACCAGGACAATATGCGGGGAAAGCGAACAGGCACCGGGACTGTAATAGAGCTTCATGGCATTTTCTCCTCAAGGTTTATACGTGAAGGTTAACTATAGCAATAAAGGGGATGCCGGGCATTTAAAATGGGCATATGGAGTCTATCTTGCCAGCGATCCAAACTGGAATCCGGCAACAGTCTTGCCCAGCAGCACTTCGCGATAGGTGACCTGTCCCATATCGTCTTTCGCGGCACCGGCTGCGACCATCAGCGGTATCAGGTGCTCGCTGTGCGGATGGCATTCGCGCGCGTTCGGTGCTTGCTGCCAATTCATCAGCAACTGTTCGCGTTCGGCGGGTGCGGCTTCAACGGCCTTGCCCAGCCACGCATCGAAATTAGCCGAGGCGGCATTGGGATTTGCTTCAGGTGAAAAAAATTCCCGCAGGTTGTGATAGCTCAGTCCGCTGCCAACGATGAGCACGCCTTCGTCGCGTAGCGGTGCGAGTGCACGGCCGATGGCGAGATGCGTGGCGGGATCGAGATCATGCTGCAACGAGAGTTGTACGATGGGAATGTCAGCATCCGGGTAGATAAGCTTGAACGGGATGAATACGCCGTGATCCAGTCCGCGCTGATGCTCTTCGTCAGATGCGATGCCGGTTTGTCCGAGCAACTCGCGCACCCGTGATGCTACATCTTCCGAGCCGTGTGCAGGATAGGCAAGGCGATAGGTGTGTTCGGGAAAGCCATAGTAATCGTACAGCAATGTGTAATCATCGGCATTGAGCACCGTGGGACGCTCGCACTCCCAATGTGCGGAGATAACGAGTACAGCCTTGGGACGCCGCCCTACCGCCTGCGGAATACCACGCAGGTACGCGGCCATTTTATCCCAGATGTCCGGTGGCATTCCCGGCATAGGCTCCATGAAAAAGCAGGGGCCTCCGCCGTGCGGGATGAAGAGGGTGGGTAGGCGCATTGGATATTTCATGATCGAGTCGCCTTTCACATGAAGCTACTTTTGGATTGAGCGTGTAAAAAGTTACTTGGAGCATGCTCCTGTAAAGTATGCAGCTTAAGTTCAACAATTTATTGCCGGATCAATAGCTTCGTATTGTGTGGGCCCAATCATGCGTATCCCCAGGATTGCAACTTCGGGATTACCAGCTTCAGGCCGGCCATATGTGATCTCTAGGTTCTCATGGAAAAAGACGATACTCTCATCCCCCGTTCAAGTAGCACGGGGGGGGGCTATAAATACATTCCCGCAGACTATCAGGTTATTCCCTGGTTGGTAAGGGTATGCTTTGCACCTCGTTTCTTTGTGAAAAAAGGCTATTTATGAGCCTGCTACCTTACCAAGTAAGCCAATGTGTTACAATGTCAATATTGAGTTACGAAATATTGGATATACCATGGCAACCATGACTGTTTCTTCCAAAGGACAAGTCGTTCTCCCCGCCGACATTCGGCGGCGGCTCGGACTGATGGCAGGCACCCAGATGGAGATTATTGAGGAGCCTGATGGCGTGCGGCTGGTGGTTTCGCGCCCGGTCAAAACAACCAGCATCGCCGCTTGTGCGGGTATGGTGACGGCTCCCGCCAAGGGCAAGCCGCGCAAGTTAAGTGAATTCGATGCCGCATCGTTGTTGCGCAAGCCAGCCAAATGAATGCGGTAGACACCAACGTATTGGCGCGCTTTTTCATCAACGATGCGGACGACCCGGAAGCCGCACGGCAGCGCCCTGCTGCGATCGCAGCGCTTTCCGACGTGGTGTTCGTGCCGGTGTCGGTTATCCTGGAATTCGAGTGGGTAATGCGCGGCTTCTATGAGCTTTCGCACAAGGACATCCAGCATGTATTCGAGTCGCTGTGCGGCTTGGAGAACGTGCAAATAGAAGATCGGGGCATTGTACTTGCCGCCTTGAACGCCTACCAGAAAGGACTTGATTTCGCCGACGCCCTGCACCTTGCGCGTACCGAGTTTTGCCATACTTTCCTGAGCTTCGACCAGCGCCTGAAAAAACGCGCCAAGGCAGCCGGACTGTCGCCTGCGGTGGAAGTACCCAAGGTGTAACCAGATTTATTTAAATCAACTTTAAGACTCTAATCATGACTACCGAACAGACTCCGCAACAAGACGACAACCAGATCATCGCCGAGCGCCGCGCCAAGCTGGCTGCGCTGCGACAGGCGGGCGTGGCCTTTCCCAACGATTTCGAGCGCAAGCATCTGGCCGCCGATTTGCACAGCGCTTACGACGCGATGAGCCACGATGAACTGGAGGCGGCGCAGGTCAGCGTGGCCGTGGCCGGGCGCATGATGCTGAAGCGGGTGATGGGCAAGGCCAGCTTCGCCACGGTGCAGGACATGAGCGGGCGCATCCAGCTGTTCATCAGCAACGGCGATACCGGCGAAGAAGCGCATAACACGTTCAAGCATTACGATCTGGGCGACATCCTCGGCGCTTCGGGCGTGCTGTTCAAGACCAAGACCGGCGAGCTTTCCGTGCGCGTGACCGGCTTGCGCCTGCTGACCAAGGCGCTGCGCCCGCTGCCGGAAAAATTTCACGGCCTCACCGACCAGGAGCAGAAATACCGCCAGCGCCATGTGGACCTGATCACCAACGAGGAGACGCGCAAGACGTTCATCATCCGCTCCAAAGTGATCCAGGCGATACGCGAGTTTTTCATGCGCCATGATTATCTTGAAGTCGAGACGCCGATGATGCATTCGATTCCGGGCGGCGCTTCGGCCAAGCCTTTTGTCACGCATCACAACGCGCTGGATATGCAGATGTATTTGCGCATCGCGCCGGAACTGTATCTCAAGCGGCTGGTGGTGGGCGGCATGGAGAAGGTGTTCGAGATCAACCGCAACTTCAGGAACGAAGGCTTGTCCACGCGGCACAATCCCGAGTTCACCATGATCGAGTTTTATGAGGCGTACCGGGATTACAAGTACCTGATGGATTTCACCGAAAAGTTATTTCGCGAAGTGGCGCACAAGGTGCTGGGCACCACGGTCATCAGCTATCAGGGGCGCGAATTCGACCTGGGCCAGCCGTTCCACCGCCTCACCGTCGCGCAGGCGATCCAGAAATATCATCCGCAGTTTTCGGATGCGCAATTGCACGACCGCGACTTTCTCATCAACGAGCTGCAAGACCTCAAGGCCAAGTACCGCTCCGGTGATGGTCTTGGCGGCCTGCAACTTTCGCTGTTCGAGGAGCTGACCGAGCACCAGCTGTTCGAGCCGACTTTCATCATCGACTATCCCGCCGAAGCCTCGCCGCTGGCGCGCCGCAGCGATACCCGCCCGGAAATCACCGAGCGCTTCGAGCTGTTCATGGTGGGACGCGAAATCGCCAACGGTTTCTCCGAGCTGAACGACCCGGAAGACCAGGAGGCGCGTTTCGATGCGCAGGTTGCGGCCAAGGAAGCGGGCGATGAAGAGGCGATGTTCAAGGACAGCGACTATATCAGTGCGCTGGAATACGGCCTGCCGCCGACCGCCGGGGAAGGCATTGGCATCGACCGGCTGGTGATGCTGCTCACCGACAGCCCGAGCATACGCGATGTGATTTTGTTTCCGCAGATGCGGCCTGAGTGAAAAACTACTGCGCTCGGCATAACTGCGTTGCGCGAGAACTCAAAATGCTCATTTACTTACACGTAAATTCCGCTTTATCGTCCTCGCGCGCCTTGTTCTGCCATCGCTCGCGACGTTTTTCCACACGCTGTTGACGCTCAACATGTTGACCGAAAGCACAAAGAAATACCTGCTGCAACACTACCCGATATTGCAAACGCTGCCCACAGCGCAGCTGGCGGATGTGCAGGCCAGCGCCGCCGCCATGCAACTGCCTGCGGGCACGGTGGTGTTCGATGAAAATCAGCCGTGCCAGGGATTTCCGCTGCTGCTCTCCGGCAACATCCGCGTCATCAAGGCGGCAGCCAACGGACGCGAGTTGCAGCTTTATCGTGTCGAACCCGGCGAGAGTTGCATCCTCACCAGCAGTTGCCTGCTGGGGCATGCGAGCTATCACGCACGCGGCGTGGTGGAGCAGGATGTGGAAATGGTTGTGTTGCCGCCTGCCGTGTTCAAGACGCTGCTTTCCGTACACGAGCCGTTCCGCGATTACATTTTCGGCCTGTTTTCGGAGCGCCTCACCGACCTGATGCAACTGGTCTCCGCCGTGGCCTTCCAGAAACTGGACCAGCGCCTCGCCGCCCTGCTCGTTTCAAAACCCAGCCCCATTCACACCACGCATCAGGCGCTGGCCGACGAACTCGGCAGCGTGCGCGAGATCGTCAGCCGCCTGCTGAAAAACTTTGCCGAACAGGGATGGGTGCGGATGGGGCGTGAACAGATTGAGGTCACCGACGCGGCAGCGCTGAAACAACTGGCGGAGCTTTAGCGCCTGATTGCGCCGGCTTCAATCATTGCCCCGCAGGTGTTGCGGGTTTATTTCGCCTCATCAACCATCTTGATGGTTGCCGCTTCAACCTCTTGGGCAATCCTGGCCAGCGCCGCATCCTGGGATAACGCAGAAAGAATCTGCATCGGCTTAATCATGCCAATCATGGTTTTATTGTTTTCCGTATAGACCGAGATGCGGCATGGGAGCGCCATGTTCAGGCGCATGTCTGTGGACAGCACCTTGGTGGCCTGCATCGGATTGCACACCTCAAACACCTTGCACTGCTCGTTAAACACCATCCCCTTGCTGCGCAGTGTGTTTCCCAGATCATGGATATGCAGCACGCCGAATCCGTTGCGCTTCACGGCCGCTTCCAGGTCGGAAGATGCCTGCTCGAACGACTTTCCGCTTTCAACAATGTAATACATGAATTACCTCGCTTTCTGGAAATTGACCGTAACGTAAAATACCGGGAACAACCGCGCGTACACCATACGCAAACATTGTAGCGGCTGCAAGGCATAATGTATGTGACGTTTCTCACATACAGGCGATGCCGGATTCATTAACCTGAGTCGCCGTATTTCCGGCTGGCCGGATGGATGGATGGCAAAAACCCGGTAAACATTGTTGTGGCTATATAGAAAGCGCTGCTACTGTGTAACCTTCCTCACAGACAAGCAGCCTTGTTTTTTGTATCCTGTAGCCTCTTGGGCAAACCATATGGAGAAGATCATGAAATTTAATGTGGGTGGTGTGGATCGCATCTTGCGTATCGCAGTCGGTTTGGTTCTGATCGGGCTGACATTGGCGGGAATGATTGGTGTTTGGGGCTGGCTCGGCCTGTTACCCTTGCTCACCGGGACATTCAGGTTCTGCCCGGCCTATGCGCTATTTGGCATGAGCACTGGCTGTTCATCGGGAAAATGCATAACCGGAAAGAAGAACTAAGCCTCACATAGCGGCCGATACGCCCGATACACAAACCTGTCTGTCGGGCGTATTGTTTTGCGCATCTGCAACAGCATGTACCACCCTGACCGCCATGCCAGAAATCCGCGACCACGCTGAATTACAGATCACCGGCATGACCTGTGTGGCCTGTGCTGCGCGCATCGAAAAGGTGCTCAACCGCATGCCGGAAGTTTCCGCTATGGTGAATTTCGCCACGGAAAAAGCGCAGATCGATTTCAACCCGCAATCCGCCGATATTCCCGCGCTGATCGCGGCGGTGCAGCGCGCCGGTTATGACGCCCATTCCATGCGCGATTTTGCGGCGGAGAAACAGGAACGCGCCGCAGCCTATCGCCACGAGCGCACGCAGTTCATCCTGTCCCTGTTGCTCACCGCTCCGTTATTGCTGGAAATGTTTCTGATGTTTTTTGGTTTCCACATCATGCTGCCGCACTGGCTGCAATGGCTGCTCGCTACCCCGGTGCAATTCTGGTCAGGCAAACGTTTCTATGTCGGGGCATGGCACAGCCTGCGCGGCGGCGGCGCGAACATGGATGTGCTGATCGCTCTCGGCACCAGCGCGGCCTATCTGCTGAGTTGCGCCATGCTGCTATTCAATATGCAGCAGCCGGTGTATTTCGAGGCCAGCGCCGCCATCATCACGCTGGTGCTGCTGGGCAAGCTGCTGGAAGCGCGCGCCAAGGGCAAGGCCTCCGCCGCGCTGGAGGCATTGATCAACCTGCAACCCAAGCTGGCGCATGTGGAGCGCGATGGCAGCATGGTGGAGGTGCCGGTGGCACAGGTGAAACCCGGCGACATATTCCTGGTGCGCCCCGGCGAGAGCGTGCCGGTGGATGGCATGGTGCTGGAAGGCGCATCCAGCGTGGACGAGGCCATGCTCACCGGGGAAAGCCTGCCCCTGGAAAAACACGCCGCTGACAAGGTGTACACCGCCACCCTGAACCAGCAAGGCCTGCTCAAATGCCGTGCGGTAGCGGTGGGCGCGCAGACCCAGCTTGCCGCCATCATCCGCCTGGTGGAACAGGCGCAAGGTTCCAAGGCGCCGATCCAGAAACTCGCGGACAAAATCTCCGGTGTCTTCGTGCCGGTGGTGCTGGTGATTGCTGCCATAACGCTTGTCATATGGTGGGCGGCAGGCGCAGGCTTCGCCACGGCGCTGATCAATGCCGTGTCGGTGCTGGTCATCGCCTGCCCGTGCGCGCTGGGGCTGGCCACGCCAACCGCGGTGGTGGTGGCCACCGGGCGCGCCGCCCACGCCGGGATACTGGTCAAGGATGCCGCCGCACTGGAACACGCCCACCAGCTTGCCGTGCTGGTGGTGGACAAAACCGGAACCCTCACCGAAGGCAAACCCGGAGTCACCGACCTGCTGCCCGCAGCGGAAAGCAGTGCGGGCGAACTGTTGCAAATCGCCGCCAGCATGGCGCAAGGCTCCACCCACCCGCTGTCGCGCGCCCTGCTGGAATATGCGCAGGCGCAACAGGCAACTCTCACCCAGCCCGATACCTTCAATGAGCTTTCCGGCAGCGGCTTGCGCGCGCAAATCGGCGGCATAAATTACCTGCTCGGCTCGCCAAAATTCATTGCGGGCGAGAACATCGCGTTGAACAACGCACAGATACTGGCCTTGCAACGGCAGGGCAAATCCGTCATCGCCGTGGCGCGCACAACTCACTCTACTCCCTCCCCCTTGCAGGGGGAGGGCTGGGGATGGGGTAGAGAATTAGGAATCATCGCCTTCGCCGACACGCTACG
>JAQTOM010000004.1:0-13547 GCA_028713345.1 Gallionellaceae bacterium
CGAACTAAAAAGGAGGTTGTCATGGCATACGAGTTGCTACACACACACACACACACACACACACACACACACACACACACACACACACACACACACACACACACACACACACAGTGTGCTGACTTTTTTGTATTCCTTGGCGGAGGGATAGAGCCATGCCCAGTGAATATCCCATCCCGCCCAGCTCGGGCCGGCAAGCGCCGGAGGCGGACGTGAAGCAGACGCCGATCCAATTGCTGGCCATACTGGTGGTCGCGACGTTCACCATCGAGATGTCAATAATGGTGGTCTTTACTTGGCTGCCTTTGCCGTCATGGCTTGAAGCTTTAATTGACGCTACCTTCCTCACTGCGCTGCTTTTCCCAATCCTCTACTTTCTGGTATTCCGGCCGTTAACCATGTCCCATGCGCAGCAGATGCTCGTGCAACGCCAGTTGGAGAAGCGGCTGGATGAATTGCAGCGTTTCCACAAGGTGGCGATGGGCAGGGAGCTGCGCATGAAGGAGTTATATGAAGAAAACCAGGCGTTGAAGGCTCGCTTGGGAGAACCGGGAAGCCCATAGGTCGGGATGACGGAGGAATCCCAACGTGTTTGTTGGCGTTCAAAAAGGACAAAAAATGACTGCAACTGACGATCAGGACAACAACCATCACGAGGTCGAGACCGAGCCGCAGGAACTCGACATCGATCAGGAGCGCGCCGCGCTGCTGTTCATGCTGGAGGACATCGAGCGTGGCCGGCATCAGGTCGATCGGGCGCACCGCGAGTGGATCGCCGCGATGGACGCCATGGCCGATCCGGTGTTCATGCATGACCGGGACTACCGCATCATGCGCTGCAACCGCGCCTATGCCGAGCATGCAGGCATGACGGTGCGGGACGTGATCGGCAAGCCTTACTATGAGGTTTTTCCCAGGCTGGACGGCCCGTTGCCGCATTGCTGCAAATCCATGCAGGAAGCAGAAGAAGAAATCCGGACCGAAAGCGGGGAGGTTTTCGCCTCGCGCTCCTTCTCGGTGCGGGGCGATGATGGCGGCTATCTGTATTCGCTGCATGTCATGGAAGACATCACCGAGCGCAAGCGCATGCAGCAAGCCTTGCAGGAAAGCGAAGAGAAATTCCGCCAGATCAGCGCCACGGCGCAGGATGCCATTCTGATGATGGACAATGCTGGCCGCATTGTTTTCTGGAACAGCGCGGCGGAAAAGATGTTCGGTTATGCGGCAGAGGAGACGCTGGGCAAGGAGTTGCACGCCCTGATCGTGCCCGAGCGCTTCCGGGATGCGTTCCATAAAAATCACCCGGCCTTTGTCGCGACCGGTCAGGGGGCGATCATCGGCAAGACGGTGGAGTGCGCGGCATTCGGAAAAAACCCGGCGGAGTTCCCGGTCGAGCTTTCGGTCTCGGCGGCGAAGCTGGGCGGGCAATGGCATGCGGTCGGCTTCATCCGCGACATCAGCGAGCGCAAGCAGGCGGCGGAAGCTCTGCGAAGAGAACGGGATCTCGCCACGGGGATAATCGAAACCGCCCAAGCCATCATCCTGCTGCTTGATGCAGAGGGCCGCATCCTGCGTTTCAACCCCTATCTGGAAACAGTCAGTGGCTTCACCCTGGCCGAAACGCAAGGCAAGGATTGGTTCGACACCTTCCTGCCCGAACGCGACCGGAACCGGATTCGTGCCCTCTTCCATAAGGCCATCGAAGGTATCCAGACACTCGGCGATGTGAACATTCTCGTTACGCGAGACGGCGAGGAACGCCAAATCGAATGGTACGATAAACCCCTCAAAGACGCTTCCGGCAACAGTGTCGGCCTGCTCTGCATCGGACATGACGTAACTGAGCGCAAACAGGCGGAGCATCGCAAGGAGATCGAGGAAAGCCGCCTGCGCGCTTCCCTGAAATTCGGCAGGATGCCGGATGCCGACGACAAGGCGATCCTCGATCTGTCCCTCGACGAGGGGGTCAGGGTCACGGAGAGCCGCTACGGCTTCATCGGCTGGATCAACGAGGACGAGTCGGTGATGACGATCCATGCCTGGTCGAAGGAGGCGATGGCGGCCTGCGCCGTCGAGCAGCCGCCGATCGAGTATCCGATCGCCCGGGCCGGCATCTGGGCGGAGCCGCTGCGCACGCGCGCGCCGCTCATCCTCAACGACTACGCACAGACCCGACATCCGCATAAACACGGCACGCCGCAAGGGCATGTGGAAATCCGGCGCTACCTCGGCGTGCCGGTGTTCGATGGCGAGCGCATCGTCATGATCGCGGCGGTGGCGAACAAGGAGCAGGAATATGAGGAGCTGGACGCCACCACGCTTTCCGCGTTGATGAGCGAGGCCTGGCGCGTGATCCAGCGCAACCGCGCGGAACAGGCCCTGCAGCGCGCCAACCGCGCGTTCAGAACCCTGAGCGCAGGCAACCACGAACTGGTGCATGCCACGGATGAAATACAACTGTTGCAGGCGATGTGCCGCGTGATCGTGGAGATCGGCGGCTACAGCGCGGCTTGGGTG
This sequence comes from Gallionellaceae bacterium, assembly GCA_028713345.1. Classification (GTDB taxonomy): domain Bacteria; phylum Pseudomonadota; class Gammaproteobacteria; order Burkholderiales; family Gallionellaceae; genus JAQTOM01. Next base: position 2,518 of record JAQTOM010000004.1, read on the forward strand.
GGATACAGGCAGGGCGACGCGGAAAAGAGCGTCCGCCCGATGGCGTACTGCGGCTTCGAGCCGGGCTTCGTGGACACCCTGCAGATCACCTGGGCAGACAGCGAGCGCGGCTGCGGGCCAACCGGCAGGGCGGTGCGCACTGGTATGACGCAGATGGTGCGGGATGTCGCCAACGATCCCGATTGCGCGCCGTGGCGCGAGCAAGCCTTGAAGCGCGGGCAGGCATCCGCTATCGCGCTGCCGCTGCGCAGTAATAGCGAGGTATCCGGCTGCCTGACCATTTATGCGGCAGAGTCGATGGTTTTTGGTCAAGACGAGATCGCCCTGCTGGAAGAAATGGCCGGCGACCTCGCCTTCGGCCTCCGTATGTTGCGCCTGCGCCAGGAGCAGCAGCACAGTGCCGAGCAGGTGCGCATGGGATTGGCAGGAACGATACAGGCAATCGCCGCGATGGTGGAAATGCGCGATCCCTACACCGCCGGCCACCAGCGGCGGGTGGCGGATCTGGCCGCCGCCATCGCGGTTGCAATGGGGCTGCCGGAAGAGCAGGTGCGCGGCCTTCACCTCGCCGGCACCATCCACGACCTGGGAAAGATCCAGACTCCGGCGGAAATTCTCAGCAAGCCGGGAAAGTTGAGCGCCAGCGAGTTCAGCCTGATCAAGGATCATCCGCAGAACGGCTACGAAATTCTGAAAGACATCGAGTTTCCCTGGCCGATCGCGCAGATGGTGTTGCAGCACCACGAGAAACTCGACGGCTCGGGCTATCCGCAAGGGTTGAAGGGCAACGAAATCCTGCTGGAGGCGAAAATAATGACCGTGGCCGACGTGGTGGAAGCGATGTCATCGCACCGTCCCTACCGCCCCGGCCTGGGGTTGGAGGCCGCGCTGGCGGAAATTGCCAAGGGTCGCGGCACGCATTATGACCCCGACGCGGTGGACGCCTGTATCAAGCTGTTTAAGGAAGCCGGTTTCGTGTTTGGTTAGCCTTGCTGTGTCACAAACGCAGTCGTGCTGATCAGCGGCTTTCAGTTTGCACTCGGGCGCCAAAGCGCACGCGAGCGTTCGGTGCCGCTCGGGGTGCTGACGTAATAGGCCCCTTCCCGGAACTCTTCTCGTCCACGCCAAGGCAGGGCGCGTCTTTAACCCAAATTGTCCATTAGAACCAAACCTCTCGTAGGAGCGCAATTTATTGCGCGATGGCTCTCGATGAATCGCTCGATAAATCGAGCTCCTACAGCCTAATGGATTATTCGGGTTTAACTCGGCGCGAACGCGCTATGCTATGATGCACGCCATCATGGTTCTATTGGCAAATTACAAAACCGACATGGCAAAATGCAATCGAGTGCTGTTTGGTATAGCATACCGGCACCCGGCTGAAGCTGGAAATCGCCTTCAAATCAAGAGGTCAGTAATCTTTGGTGCCCAGAAGAGGACTCGAACCTCCACACCTTGCGGCACACGGACCTGAACCGTGCGCGTCTACCAATTCCGCCATCTGGGCATTACTGCTTGAGGGCGCACAATCTAATCGTTAAAGGATATTCTGTCAATGACCGGCAAGAAAAAAAACATCCGTGAACTCGATCCGTTTCTGGAACGCGAGCGCGCGCAGTACGAACACCCATTACCCAGCCGCGAGTACATCCTGCAATTGCTGGCCGAAAAAGGTATGCCGCTTGAGGAAGAAGACCTGTGCGGCATACTGCACATTACGCCGCACGAGGAAGAGTTGTTCGCGCGCCGCCTGCGCGCCATGGAGCGCGACGGCCAAATCATGCGCAACCGCAAGCAGGCGATTTGCATGGTGGACAAGCTCGACTTGATCAAAGGCAAGGTGCAGGGCCATCCTGACGGCTTCGGCTTCCTGATTCCGGAAGATGGTAGCAAGGACCTGGTGCTGAGCGCCAAGGAAATGCACAAGGTATTGCACGGCGATACCGTGATGGCTCGCGTGACCGGCATGGATCGCAAGGGGCGGCGCGAGGGACATATCGTCGAGGTGCTGGAGAGCGCCAACCAGCGGCTGGTCGGCAGGCTGTATGAGGAGCATGGCATCCAGTTCGTGGTGGCGGAGAACCGCCGCATCAGCCAGGATATACTGGTGGCGCCCGGCGAACGCAGCACCGCGAAGCCGGGGCAGGTGGTGATGCTGGAAATCATGCAGCAGCCCAGCAAGCATGCCCAGCCCATCGGGCGCGTCGTGGAGGTGCTGGGCAACTACGCCGACCCCGGCATGGAAATCGAGATCGCCCTGCGCAAGCACGATCTGCCGCATGAGTTTCCCGCCGACGCCAAACGTCAGGCCGGGAAAATTTCTCCGGTGGTATCGCCCGAGGATTACGCCGGGCGCGAGAGTGTCGCCCACCTTCCTTTGGTCACCATAGACGGCGAGACCGCGCGCGACTTCGACGATGCGGTGTATTGCGAGCCGAGCGGCAAGGGCTTCCGCCTGGTGGTGGCGATCGCCGACGTGAGTTCGTACGTGAAGCCCGGCGACGCATTGGACAAGGAGGCGCTGAACCGGGGCAACTCGGTGTATTTCCCGCGCCGCGTCATTCCCATGCTGCCGGAAGAGCTGTCCAACGGCCTGTGTTCGCTCAACCCGGATGTCGAGCGCCTGTGCATGGTGTGCGACATGCAGATCAGCGGCAAGGGCGACATCGAAAAATATCGCTTTTATCCTTCGGTGATGTTCTCCCACGCGCGCCTGACCTACAATCAGGTGGCTGCCATGCTGGCCGATCCGCAAGGAGCGGAAGCGCAGCAATTCGCCCATGTGCTGCCGCACATCAATCATTTGCACGCGTTGTTCAAGACCCTGCTGCAAGCGCGCGAGAAGCGCGGTGCGATTGACTTCGAGACCATCGAGACGCAGATGATTTTCACCGATCAGGGCAAGATCGAGCGCATCGTGCCCGTGGTGCGCAACGATGCCCACAAGCTGATCGAAGAATGCATGCTGGCCGCCAACGTGTGCACCGCCGACTTCCTGCACGAACACAAGCACCCCGTGCTGTACCGCGTACACGAAGGCCCTACGCCGGAAAAGCTGGAAGCGGTGCGCGAGTTTTTCAAGGAGTTTGGCCTGCAACTGGGCGGCGGCGAGCTGCCTGCGGCGGGCGATTACGCCAGGCTGCTCAAGCAGATCAAAGGCCGTCCCGATGCCCCGCTGCTGCAAACCGTGATGTTGCGCTCGCTGCGCCAGGCGCGCTATTGCCCGGACAATGTCGGCCACTTCGGTCTGGGTTATGAGGCCTACACGCATTTCACCTCGCCCATCCGCCGCTACCCCGACCTGCTGGTGCATCGCGCCATCAAGGCCGTGCTGAACGGCAAGCAATACAAGCCGAAAGAGAAGTGGGATGCGCTGGGCATGCACTGCTCACAAACCGAACGCCGCGCCGACGACGCCACGCGCGACGTGGAAGCCTGGCTCAAGTGCTTCTACATCCGCGATCATCTCGGCAGCGTGTTCAACGGCACCATCTCCTCGGTCACCGGCTTCGGCCTGTTTGTCGCGCTGGATGACTTGTACATCGAAGGTTTGGTGCATGTGTCCGAACTCGGCGCGGATTATTTCCACTTCGATGCAGCGAAGCACATGATGCTGGGCGAGCGCACCGGCAAACGCTACCGCCTCGCCGACCGCGTGCGCGTCAAGGTGGTGCGCGTGGATATGGAAAGCACCAAGATCGACTTCGTGCTGGAAAGCACGGAAGGTGGAACTGCCAAGGCGGCTACAGACAGGATAGCAACCGACAAGCTAGGCGCATGGGGCGAACCCGCTCCGAAGAAAAAACCGGCGGCAAAGAAGCGCAGCAAATAGCCCAATGTTCCATCCCCCTTGCATAGCCAGCCACTTGCACGGTTTTATCGTGCTTATTGATGTTTCCATAATTGGTGACAGTTTCTTTCCCCCATCACTCCTTCCCCCTGCAAGGGGGAAGGAGTGAGAAAATAGTCGCTCCCACAGTTTTACTGAAGAAAGCAAAAGCATTATGGCCGAAACCCGCATCATTCACGGCTTCCACGCCGTCACCGCACGCATCCGCCAGCACGCGGACAGTGTGCTGGAAATTTACGTGGACACCCAGCGCCGCGACCCGCGCGCGCGCGACTTGCTCAAGCTGGCGGAAAGCAACGGTGTGCGCATCGTCCCGGTGGACGGCAAACGCCTCGACGGTATGGCCGGAAACACCCGTCATCAGGGCGTTGCAGCCCGGGTGAACGCGACGCAGAAAGTGCGGCATCTGGACGACGTGCTGGACACCCTCACCGAGCCGGCATTGTTGTTGGTGCTGGACGGCGTACAGGATCCGCACAATCTCGGCGCCTGCCTGCGCAGCGCCGACGCCTTCGGCGTGCATGCCGTCATCGCCCCGAAAGACCGCGCCGTCGGGTTGAATGCCACGGTGGAAAAAGTCGCCTGCGGCGCAGCCGAAACCGTGCCCTACATCACCGTCACCAACCTCGCGCGCACCCTGCGCGAGCTGCAGGAACGCGACATCTGGGTGGTGGGCGCGGACAGCGAAGCGGAAACCGACCTGCATGGCTTCAAGCACACTGGCGCGCTGGCCTGGGTGCTGGGCGCGGAAGGCGAAGGTCTGCGGCGGCTGACCCGCGAGACCTGCGACCAACTGGTGCGCATCCCGATGCTGGGCAGCGTGGAAAGTCTGAACGTGTCGGTCAGTGCGGGCGTGTGCCTGTATGAGGCAAGACGGCAGCGATAGGGTCGCCGCTTAACGGCGGGGCTGCGCCAGAACCGCCCGGAGGGCGAGTGTCTGGCGGCGCACCCTTTACGGGTGTACACACCTGCGTCCCCCTTGCGGGGGGCAGCGGGTGAGGTAAGCCGGGTGGTTCTGTTTGGGTTTTGACGAATACCTGTTCAGTGTTTCCCCGGCTGAATTCGATGCTCGGGATAGAGTGGCTGGCCCGCCATTTTGAGCGCACGTTGCTCACCCGGCCTGCAGCACCCCGTCCACCAGCCGAAGCTGGCGCTGCATCCTGCTTGCCAGTTCGAGGTCATGGGTGACCACGATCAGGCTGGTGTTGAGCCGTGCGTTGAGTTCGTGCATCAATTCAAACAGGGCGCGGGCGCTGGCGCGGTCGAGATTGCCGGTGGGTTCGTCGGCCAGCACGCAAGCCGGTTCGGTGACCAGGGCGCGCGCCACTGCGACGCGCTGGCGCTCGCCGCCGGAGAGTTCGGCGGGCAAATGCCGGATGCGCTGCGCCAGGCCGACCAGTTCCAGCATGGCTGCCGCAACCGGTTCGGCCTCCACGCGCTTCATGCCGCGGATCAGCAGCGGCATGGCGACATTTTCCAGGGCGGTGAATTCGGGCAGCAGGTGGTGGAACTGGTACACGAAGCCCAGCGCGCGGTTGCGCAGGGTGCCGCGCTCCACCTCGTTCATTGTTTGCACATCCTGGCCGAGAATGGCGACGCTGCCCCCGGTCGCGTTATCCAATCCGCCGAGCAGATGCAGCAGCGTGCTCTTGCCGGAGCCGGATGCGCCGACGATGGCGATGCGCTCGCCGCGCACGACATCCAGGTTGACGCCGTTCAGCACCGGCACGTTGAGCTTGCCCTGAGTAAAAGTTTTACGCAGTTCACGGCATGAGATCACCGCACCTGAATCCTTAATCCTTGATCCTGAATTCTGCTTATTCATAGCGCAGCGCCTCCGCCGGTTGCGTCCGCGACGCGCGCCAGCTCGGATACAGCGTGGCGAGCAGGCTGATGAGGAAGGAGAAGCACGCCACGACGAGCACATCGCTGCGCTGCAAATCGGAAGGCAGCTCGCTGATGTAATACACGTCCTTGGCGAGGAAGTGCGTGCCCAGCAGGCGTTCGATGAACGGCACCACGGTGTCGATGTTGAGCGCCAGCAATATGCCGCCGCCCACGCCGAGCAGCGAGCCGACCACCCCGATCATCGCGCCCTGCACGATGAAAATTTTCATGATGCTGGAGGGCGAGGCGCCGAGCGTGCGCAGGATGGCGATGTCGGCCTGCTTGTCGGTGACGGCCATCACCAGCGTGGAGACGATGTTGAACGCGGCGACCGCGACGATGAGCGAGAGGATGATGAACATCATTTTCTTCTCGATCTGCACCGCGCGGAAATAGTTGGCGTGCTCGCGCGTCCAGTCCTTGATGTAGGTATCGCGCGGCAGGTCGCGTTCCAGCTCGATGGCCACGCGCGGCGCCAGGTCGAGGTCATGCAGGCGCACGCTGATGCCGCTCACGGCCTCGCCCATCTGGTAGAGTTTCTGCGCGTCGCCCATGTGGATCAGCGCCAGCGCATTGTCGTAGGGCGACATGCCGATCTCGAAAATGCCCACCACGCGGAACTGCTTGAGGCGCGGCAGCATGCCGGCCGGGGTGACCTGCCCTTGCGGGGTGATAAGCAGCACCTTGTCGCCCATGTGCACAGCCAGCGCATGCGCCAGGTCAGCGCCCAGCACGATGCCGAAGCCGCCTTCCTGCAAGGCTTGCAGCGAGCCAACCTTCATCTTGTCGGACAAGTCGATCACCCGGCTCTCGTCCTGCGGCAGGATGCCGCGCACCATCACGCCTTGCACGCTCTGCTCGAACGACACCATGCCTTGCCCCGTCACAAAAGGCGCGGCGGCAGTTACTTGCGGATTACGGGTTGCGGCCTGCAGGGTGGGCTGCCAGCCGGCCAGCCGGTCGCTGTCGGCGCTGCTGATTCTCAAATGCGGAGCGACGCCCAGGATGCGTGTGCGGATTTCCTTCTGGAAACCGTTCATCACCGACAGCACCACGATCAGCGCCGCCACGCCCAGCGCCATGCCCAGCATGGAAATGAGCGAGATGAAGGAGATGAAGTGGTTGCGCCGCTTGGCGCGGGTGTAGCGCAGGCCGACAAAAAGTTCGTAGGGACGCAAGATAAGGGAGTCTATAAAAATGGTTGGGCGTTAGTTTGCCACAAGAGCTGGCAGTCCGGGATGATAAACTTGCCGATATGAAGAATATGCACGTGGTCGTTCCCGATCTTTTTTTGCCGCAAGCGGTTGCCGCAGACGCTTGCGCGGAACTGCAATTGCCCGCCCTGGAGAAGCTGCTGGCGCGCGCGCGGCCGGAACTCCTGCACGCGGACACGCTGGAAGCATGGCTGTGCGCGGCTTTCGGCGTGGAAGGGCAGGCCATCGCTGCGGTCACATTGCGGGCGGACGGTATGGAGCCGGGTAATTCCTGCTGGCTGCGCGCCGATCCGGTGCATCTGCGCATCCAGCGCGAGCAACTGGTTTTGCAGCCCGGGGTGTCGTTGAACGCGGACGAGGCCACGCAGTTGTGCGCCAGTCTGAATGCGCACTTCTCCGAGGAAGGGCTGCACTTCTTTGCGCCGCACCCGCAGCGCTGGTATTTGCAACTGGATGCCGAGCCTGACATGCAAACAAGTCCTTTGGCGCAGGTGGCAGGCAAGAACGTCCACGCGCACTTGCCGCAAGGGCGGGATGCCTTGCGCTGGCACGGGATATTCAACGAGATACAGATGCTGTTCCATGAACACGCGGTGAACCGGGCGCGCGAGGCGCGCGGCGAGTTGCCCATCAACAGCGTGTGGCTGTGGGGCGGCGGGCGGGCAACAGGGGGGCTGGCGCGCCCTTTTGCCATGATTTACGGCGAGAGCGCGCTGGTTGAGGCTTTCGCGCACGGGGCAGGTATTTCCTGCGCCGTGTTGCCGCATGACGTGCGCGGCTGCCTGGGCAACGGCAGCGGAGATGCGCTGCTGGCATGGGAAGGCTTGCGCCGCGCCATCCAGCACGGCGACCTTTATGCCTGGCGCACCTCCTTGCAGCATTTCGAACAGTGCTGCGCCGTGCCATTGCTGGAAGCATTGCGCGCCGGGCGCATCGCGCAGCTTACCCTGGATGTGCCAAGCGGCGGGGGGGCGCGCCGTTTTGTGGTGACGCGCGCTGCGGCATGGAAACTGTGGCGCCAGTCCAGGCCGATAGCGCATTACGCGCTGGTGTAAAATAAGCCCATCATTCATTACGCAGAATTGACACGATGAATCTCTGGAATACGGCACTGGGTTTTTTCTGGCGCGAGGAATCGCTTCCCGTGCTGGTCATGGTGCTGTCCATCGCGGCGCCCTTGTTCCATTTTCACAAGGAGGAACGAAAGAGCACCGTCAATACGCTCGTATTCTTTTTTATCTGCATGGCCGGGCAATTCGCCAGCGGCCTGCTGTATGCGCTGGAATTCCCGCGCGCATCGAATGTATTGCATGAAGTATTCGTAATCGGTTCCGGGGTCGCGGTAATCCGCCTGTGGGGCGAACTGATATTCCGCATCGTGTTGCCGCTGGTCAGGCTGTCGCCGCCGCGCATAACCGAGGATATCATCGTCATCATCGCCTACGTCGCGTGGGGCATGGTACGCCTGCGCTATGCGGGGCTGGATCTGGGTAGCATCGTGGCGACTTCGGCCATGATGACCGCAGTGGTGGCGTTTGCCATGCAGGATACGCTGGGTAACATTCTCGGCGGGCTGGCGCTGCAAATGGATAATTCCATCGAGATCGGCGACTGGGTCAAGGTGGACGATATTTCCGGCAAGGTGGTCGATATCCGCTGGCGTTCCACCCTGGTGGAAACGCGCAACTGGGAAACGGTGGTGATCCCCAACAGCCAGCTGATGAAAAATAAGTTTGTCGTGCTGGGGCGGCGCATCGACATGCCCGTGCAATGGCGGCGCATGGTGTGGTTCAGCGTCGGCCTGGATACGCCGCCCACCAGGGTGGTCACCGTGGTCGAGGAAGCCATCCTGCAAACCGAGATCAACAATGTGGCGCGGGATCCGCAGCCCAGTTGCGTGCTGATGGACATGGACATCAAGGGCTATGCCCGCTACGCGCTGCGCTATTGGCTGACCGACCTGACGCCGGACGATTCCACGGACGCGGCCATGCGCTGGCATATCATGACCGCCCTGCAGCGCGCCGGCATCAAGCTGGCGATGGAGGAACGGAGCATCCATATCACCAAGGAGAACGAGAAATACGAGGAGGTGGTGCACCACCGTGAAATCTTCCAGCGCATGAGGACATTGCGGCGCGTGGAGTTGTTCTCGCAGATGACGGACGACGAGCTGAAGTCATTGGCCGAGGGCCTGAAGTACGCGCCTTTTGCCAGGGGCAACATCATCGCCAAGCAAGGGGCGATTGCGCACTGGCTGTATATCATCATCAACGGCGAGGCCGAGGTGTACCTGGAAACGCCCGAAAGCGGGAGGCGCACGGTCAGCAAACTGGTCAAGGGCAGCTTCTTCGGCGAGATGGGCATGATGACCGGCGCGCCGCGTGTCGCTTCGGTTGTCGCCAGGACGGATGTAGAATGCTACCGCTTGGACAAGGAGATGTTTGAGGGGATACTGCGGGCGCGCCCGGGCATTGCCGAAGAGATGTCCCACATCCTGGCAATGCGCCGCGCCGAGCTGGACAGCGCGCTGCAGGATATTGATGCAGAAAGCGCCAAGAAAGGAATCTCCCAGCAGCGCGGGGAAATCCTGTCCACCATCAAGCGCTTTTTCGGCCTTGGCGGTTAATACGGCATATTGCATTACAATTGTCTGAACATACTGACGATCATGGCTTATGGCCACCACAAATAATGAAACTCGGCTTACCATGCCCATCCCCTTTCCCAATGGGAGAGGGAGGCAAAGTCTCGCTACGCGAGCTTCACATTAAATAGAAACATAGCTCATGAAAATTACCTTCCTGGATTTTGAACAACCCGTCGCCGAGCTGGAAAGCAAGATCGAGCAACTGCGTTTTGTGCAGGACGACTCCGCGCTCGACATTTCCGAAGAGATCGGCCGCCTGCAGAAGAAAAGCCAGGTGCTGACCAAGGACATCTACGCCAAGCTCACGTCGTGGCAGATTTCTCAGGTGTCGCGCCATCCGCAACGACCCTATACGCTGGACTACATCCAGCACCTGTTCACCGATTTCGAGGAACTGCACGGCGACCGCGTGTATGCCGATGACCCGGCCATCGTCGGCGGGCTGGCGCGCTTCGACGGCCAGAGCGTGATGGTGATCGGCCACCAGAAGGGGCGCGACACCAAAGAGCGCCAATACCGCAACTTCGGCATGCCGCGCCCGGAAGGCTACCGCAAGGCGATGCGCCTGATGCGCCTCGCGGAAAAGTTCGGCATCCCGATCATGACGTTCATCGACACCCCCGGCGCGTATCCCGGCGTGGGCGCCGAAGAGCGCGGACAGTCCGAGGCCATCGGCAAGAACCTGTACGTGATGGCGGAATTGCGCGTGCCGATGGTCTGCACGGTGATCGGCGAGGGCGGCTCCGGCGGCGCGCTGGCCATCGCGGTGGGCGATGCGCTGCTGATGCTGCAATACGCCACCTATTCGGTGATCTCGCCGGAAGGCTGCGCCTCGATCCTGTGGAAGAGCGCCGACAAGGCGTCCGACGCGGCGGAAACGCTGGGCATCACCGCCACCCGCCTGAAAGCGCTGGGGCTGATCGACAAGATCGTCAGCGAGCCGCCGGGCGGCGCGCACCGCGACTATCCGGCGATGATGCAGACCATGAAAAAGACCCTGCAAGATACGCTCAGGCAAGTGCAATCGCAACCCATGGGCAACCTGCTGCAAAGCCGCTTCAATCGCCTGATGGGCTATGGAAAGTTCAAGGAAGTTGAGCTGTAACGATTTACCCTAAAAGCCGCAGTTGAGCAGGTGTTAAATAGTGCAGTCCCTCATCCCCAGCCCTTCTCCCGGCGGGAGAAGGGAGAAAGTCCCTCTCCCACCGGGAGAGGGGTTGGGGTGAGGGAATATGCGCATCCAGCTTGCCTCAGAGTGGAATTATGAATAAGCAACTGCGTTTTTTAGGTTTGCAGGAGCACGTTGCCAATGCGCTTGCGCCCGTGCTTCCTGCGGGCAGCTCCATCCTGCTGGGCCTGAGTGGCGGCGTCGATTCCGTCGTGCTGCTGCACCTGCTGCAACAACTCTCCCCCCGTTATTCCTGGCGCC
>JAQTOM010000004.1:13647-31800 GCA_028713345.1 Gallionellaceae bacterium
GTTGCCAATGCGCTTGCGCCCGTGCTTCCTGCGGGCAGCTCCATCCTGCTGGGCCTGAGTGGCGGCGTCGATTCCGTCGTGCTGCTGCACCTGCTGCAACAACTCTCCCCCCGTTATTCCTGGCGCCTGAGCGCGCTGCACGTACACCACGGCATCAGCCCGCAGGCCGGCGCATGGGCGGCATTCTGCACCGATCTGTGCGCGCGCTATGGCATCCCGTTGCAGGTCGAGCATGTGGATATTGCGCCGTTGCGCGAACTGGGTATCGAGGCTGCGGCGCGCAAGCTGCGCCATGCCGCATTGGCGCGGCAGCAGGCGGATTTTGTGGCGCTGGCGCACCACCTCGACGACCAGGTGGAAACCCTGCTGCTGCAATTGTTGCGCGGAGCCGGAGTGCGCGGGGCGAGCGCCATGCCTTTTATCAAGCGCGTAGCACACAACCCCCCCTCTCACTTAAAGGGAGAGGGCTGGGGAGAGGGTGATGCGCCCTGCCGAACAGCTTTGCTGCGTCCACTTCTTGGCATAGCGCGCAGCGAGCTGCTGGCCTACGCCGAACAGCACGCGCTGCAATGGGTGGAAGACGAGAGCAACGCCGACGACGCCTACCCGCGCAATTTCCTGCGCCATCGCATCTTGCCACTATTGGAGCAGCGCTTTCCCGCCTACCGCGCAACCCTGGCGCGCAGCGCGCGGCACTTCGCCGAAGCGAGCAATCTGCTGGATCAGTTGGCGCAACAGGACGCGCCGGGCGCGCTGCATGGCGATAGCCTGGAAGTGTCGCGGTTACGGGCGCTGGACGCGGTGCGCGGCAAAAACCTTTTGCGTTTTTTCATTGCCCGGCAGGGCGCGCCCATGCCGGAGAGTTCGCGCCTGGAAGAAATGCTGCGCCAGCTTTGCCACGCGCGCGGCGGTGCGGCAGCGCGCATGGTCTTCGGCGGTTGGCAGGCCGGGTGCTATCAGGGAAAGGCTTACGTTTTTCCGGCGCCGCCGGAATGCAGTACGGAATTTTGCGTGCAATGGCGCGGTGAGGCTGCGCTGGAATTGCCCGAACTGGGCGGCACGCTGTATTTTGAATCCGTTGCAGGGCAGGGGTTGAGCCGGGAGAAATTGCAGCAGGCCGCCGTGACCGTGCGGCTGCGCCGGGGCGCGGAGCGCATGCGGCTGGACAGCAAGCGCCATACGCGCACCCTGAAAAATTTATTCCAGGAACACGGCATCCCGCCCTGGCAGCGCGATAACCTTCCCCTGCTATTTTGCGGCGATACGCTGGCAGCCATTCCCGGAATCGGCGTGGAATGCGGCTATCAGGCTGCGCCGGGAGAAAATGGTGTGGCGCCGAGATGGGAGCGGTGGCGGTGAGGGAGGTGCGCACCTTGCATTCAGAGGAAAGTCAGGCACTTCTCCTTCTCTGGATAGGTGCTCTGCCCTGAAGCTGCCGGCGCGCGGCATTGCTGTTTTACTACTCCTCTGCCGCCGACAGGCGGACGGTGTACTGCCCAGACTTTTCATCGCGCACTACCGCGAGCAGGTTGCGCTTCTGCGCGTCTTCCACCAGGTCCTTGAATGAACGGTAACCGTAGGAAGATTCGGTAAAGCCGGGCCTGCGCCGCTGCATGGTGGTCTTGACCATCGAGCCCCATATCTTCTCGTCGGAGCCGCGCTCCGCGATCAGCGCCTCGACGGTTTCGACGATGAAGTCGAGCGCTTCCTGACGCCGCTCGTCCTCGCCCTTGGCCGCTGTCGGCTTCGCCTTGCTGGCTGCCGCTTTTGCAGGGGTCTTTTTTTCGTTGCGCTTTTGCTTTGCCTCCTGCGCCCGCACCAGATCGTCGTAGAAGATGAACTCGTCGCAGTTGGCGCTGAGCAAATCCGAGGTCGAATCCTTCACGCCGATGCCGATCACGTATTTGTTGTTTTCGCGCAGCTTGGAAACCAGCGGCGAAAAATCCGAGTCGCCGCTGATGATGACGAAGGTATCCACGTGGGCCTTGGTGTAGCAGAGGTCGAGCGCATCCACCACCATGCGGATATCGGCGGAGTTTTTGCCCGACTGGCGCACGTGCGGAATTTCGATGAGCTCGAACGCCGCTTCGTGCATCGTCGCCTTGAATTCCTTGTAGCGCTCCCAGTCGCAATAGGCCTTCTTGACCACGATGCTGCCCTTGAGCAGCAGGCGTTCCAGTACTTTCCTGATATCGAATTGCGCGTATTTGGCGTCGCGCACGCCCAGCGCGATGTTCTCGAAATCGCAGAACAATGCCATGTTGGTAATTTCGGGTTGTCCGGCCATGGTGTCTCCTTATCGGTAAAGCAAATCAGATTAATGACCTTAAGCCCCGCGCTTGGCAAAGTCCTTCACCCTGAACCCCAGCAGCCACAGCACGGCGAAATACACCAGTACGCCGCCTGCGACCAGCGCAGACAGGTGCAGGATGCGCGCCCACCCGCTTGTGGTGAGCCAGTGTTGTTCGCTGCCCATGCCGAACCACAGGGTGAGGCCGAGCGCGAGCAGGGCGATGCATAGTTTGGCAAAGAACGCGCCCCAGCCGGGTTCGGGCTGGTAGATGCCGCGTTTGCGCAGGAAGTGGAACAGGATGGCGGAATTCAGGCATGACGCCAATCCAATCGAGAGTGCGAGTCCGGCGTGCTGTATCCAGCCGATGAACAGGGCGTTCATCGCTTGCGTGGCGAGCAGCGTGACGACGGCGATCTTTACCGGGGTCCTGATGTCCTGCCGCGCATAGAAGCCGGGTGCGAGGATTTTCACCAGGATGATGCCGATCAGGCCCGCGCTGTAGCCGACCAGTGCCTGGCGCGTCATCAGCACATCGTGCGCGGCGAATGCGCCGTGCTGGAAGAAGGTGGCGAGCAGCGGCACGGCGATCATGCCCAGCGCCAGCGCGGCGGGCAGGGTGAGCATGAAGGCCAAGCGCAGGCCCCAGTCCAGCAGCCTGGAATATTCCTGCGGGCTGTTGTCGGCGTAGTGCTTGGAAAGCGAGGGCAGCAGGATGGTGCCGAGCGCCACACCCAGTATGCCGGAGGGGAACTCCATCAGGCGGTCGGCGTAATACAGCCAGGACACGCTGCCTGCCGCGAGGAACGAGGCGAAGATGGTGTTGATGATGAGGCTGATCTGCGCGATGGAAACGCCGAATACCGCAGGGCCCATTTGTTTGATTATCCGCCACACGCCCGCATCTTTCAGGTCAAAGCGCCAGGCCGGCAACATGCCGATTTTTTTCAGGAACGGCACCTGGAATGCGAGCTGCACAATCCCCGCCAAGAACACCGCCCAGCCCAGCGCCATGACGGGCGGGTCGCAGTAGGGGGCGAGCCACAGCGCCGCGCCGATGAAGCAGAGGTTGAGCAGCACGGGCGCAAACGCGGGCACCCAGAACTTGTTGTAGGTGTTGAGGATGCCCGCCGCCACTGCCACCAGCGAGATGAAGAAGATGTAGGGCGAGGTGATGCGCAGCAGTTGCACGGTGAGCGCGAATTTGTCCGGGTCCTTCACGAAGCCCGGCGCGCTGATGTAGACCAGAATTGGTGCGGCAATAATGCCGATCAGCGTGACGATGAACAGGATGATCGCCAGCAGGGTGGTGACATGATCCACCAGCAGCTTGGTTTCATCGTGCCCTCTGCGGTTCTTGTATTCGCCGAAGATCGGCACGAAGGCCTGCGAGAATGCGCCTTCCGCGAACAACCGGCGTAGCAGGTTGGGCAGCTTGAAGGCGACGAAGAACGCATCGGTCGCCATGCCCGCGCCGAAGATGCGCGCAATCAGCACGTCGCGCACGAAGGCGAGGACGCGCGAAACCAGCGTCAGGCTGCTGATGGTGGCGAGGGCTTTAAGTAAATTCATACGTGTTCTGCCACGCCGGGAATACGCGCATGGAGTTACCAGATATTGCGTTTCGGATCGCGGCGTTCCTTGTCGATGGCAGTATAGGGGCCGGTAGTTTCAGCATCCCTGCTGCCGCGCCCGGAGCGCACCATGAGGTGATTCTCGGCAACGAATTGCTTGATCAATTCGAATGCATCAGGATCGGCTTCCTGCAAAGAAACACGCACCACCAGCGATTTGATACCCTCCCTCAACACGGGGCGGGTGTAAGAAGAATAAGTTTTGCGGCTAACCGTTTCTATTTTGGACAGGGATTCATACAGCCGCTCCAGCCAGTTAGTTGGCTGGAGTGCCTCACCTTCCACGGTTACCCCTTGAACCACGAATTCGGCAACGTCAGGCTGCATGTCCTATACCTCTGGCATTGTATGATGTTTGTGCGGGCGTCATCATATCACTTCTACCCGGTGGAGTTCGAATGCGCAATGCGTCAGAGCGGCAGCAATAACTGTCTGTGAAACTCGGGAAGTACCAGTTGGGTGCAATAACCAATGACTTGCTGGCGTTGTTTGCCAGCTTGGTCAGTTGGCTATGCAAGGCTAAACCTCTGCGAGGTGAAGTGGGATGCGGTTTGGTTGGGCGGATCAAGCGAAGCGAATCCGCCGGAATCAGGTGGATCCGGAGCAAAAATCGCTCCTTAATCCACCCACGCCTGGTAATTGTTTATTTACGGGCAAGTTCTAAGGCACTGAAGTGATATTGTAATATTGTATCGGGCGTTACTGATGGCAGTTGGAAGTGCGGGCAGGCGAGCCGTATAGTGGGTGTCAGCTATAAATATTTCGCGGTGTAATAGTTGGTATAGTAGAATATGCGTTTTTAGGCTTGCTGGATTTTGCTGTGCACTGTTAGCTTGTGCCTTAAGCTTGTCTTAACGAACTGATTGATATGAAGAGAGCCGATTGATGTAAAGGGTTTTACATGGCCTGTCGCTACGAATAGCCGTGACAACATTGATTGATTAGCCGCAAATTTCATCGGGTCATACAGTAAAATCCTGCACAATCCCAATTCTCTGCACGTCTTGGCGCGTAGCGGGTTGTGTAGTTTTGTTACATTACGCGAACTCATGAATTATTCGGGCTAAAGCCCGTAAGTTATCTCCGGACAACCGGACACATTAAATGCTGACTTGAAGGAGTTTTTGATGCACCAACCGAAGATGGTTACGATAGACGGAAATGAAGCTGCTGCCTATATTGCGCACCTGACCAACGAGGTCATTGCAATTTACCCGATTACGCCTTCATCACCGATGGGCGAGTATTCCGATATATGGTCGGCGCAGGGCACCAAGAACCTGTGGGGCACAGTTCCGGAAGTAATCACGATGCAGAGCGAAGGCGGTGCTGCCGGCACGGTGCATGGAGCATTGCAGACCGGCTCTTTGACAACCACCTTCACCGCCTCCCAGGGCCTGTTGCTGATGATCCCCAACATGTACAAGATTGCCGGCGAGTTGACGCCGTTCGTCATGCATGTTGCGGCGCGCTCGCTCGCGGCTCAGGGGCTGTCGATTTTCGGCGATCATAGCGATGTGATGTCGGCGCGCTCGACCGGCTTTGCCTTCCTCGCCTCCAATACCGTGCAGGAAGCGATGGACATGGCGCTGATCGCCCAGGCCGCAACACTTGAAGCGCGTGTGCCGATCCTGCACTTTTTTGATGGTTTCCGTACTTCCCACGAGGTGGCCAAGGTCGAGCAGGTGCCAATCGAAGTCGTGCGCGAGATGATCGACGACAAGCTGGTGTTCGCCCACCGTGCACGTGCGCTGACGCCCGACAATCCGGTGATCCGCGGTACGGCGCAGAACCCGGACGTGTACTTCCAGGCGCGCGAAACGGTCAATTCTTTTTACGACGCCATGCCCGGTATCGTGCAGAAGGCCATGGACAAATTTGCCGGGCTGACGGGACGCCAATACCACTTGTATGACTACGTCGGTGCGCCGGATGCCGAGCGGGTGGCGATCCTGATGGGTTCGGGCGCGGATGCCGCGGAAGAAACGGTGGAACACCTGACCACCCATGGCGAGAAGGTGGGGATAGTGAAGGTGCGCCTGTACCGCCCCTTCGTGCCGGAAGAGTTGCTCAAGGCTATTCCGGTCACGGCCAAGCGCATTGCCGTTCTCGACCGCAACAAGGAACCGGGAGCGGACGGCGAGCCGCTGTACAAGGATGTGGTGACAGCACTCGCCGAAGCCTTTACCGCCGGCAAGAGCAAATTTGCCGCCATGCCGCGCGTGGTGGGTGGGCGTTACGGCCTGTCCTCCAAGGAATTCACGCCGGGCATGATCAAGGGTGTGTTCGACGAACTGAAAAAGGAACAGCCCAAGAATAACTTTACCGTCGGTATCATCGACGATGTCACCCATACCAGCCTGAAGTGGGATGCGAATTTCCGCAACGATGCCAGCCGCGGTGTGAACCGTTGCGTGTTCTATGGCCTGGGCTCGGACGGTACGGTGGGCGCCAACAAGAACACCATCAAGATCATGGGCGAGGAAACCGAGCTGTATGCTCAGGGTTATTTCGTTTACGACTCGAAAAAAGCCGGTGCGATTACCGTCTCCCATCTGCGGTTCTCACCCAAGTCGATACACTCTCCCTACCTGATCGGCAACAATGATGCGAACTTCATCGGTTGCCACCAGCCGGGATTCCTGGAGCGTTATGAGATGCTGGATTACGCCGCAGAGGGAGCGGTGTTCCTGCTCAATATCCCGGTAGCGCCGGACAAGGTGTGGGATAAGCTGACGCGCAAGATGCAGCAGCAGATCATCGACAAGAAGATCGAGTTCTACGCGATCGATGCCTATGCCATTGCCAGGGCGACCGGCATGGGCAGCCGTATCAATACCATCATGCAGACCTGTTTCTTTGCCATTTCCGGCGTATTGCCGCGCGAACTGGCCATCGAGAAGATCAAGTCCGCCGCCGAGAAGTCCTACAGCAAGAAGGGCAGGGCGGTGGTGGAGGCCAACTGGAAGGCGATCGATGAGACCCTTGCCAACCTGCACAAGATTAAAGTTCCGGCCACCGTCACCAGCAATTTCGAAATGCCCGAGCCGGTAGGTGCTGACGCAACGGATTTCGTCAAGCGCGTGACTGCCGAGATCATGGCCGGCCGCGGCGACTTGCTGCCGGTGTCGGTATTCCCCGCCGATGGCACCTGGCCTACCGGCACTGCAGTCTGGGACAAGCGCAATCTGGCACAGGAAATTCCGGTATGGGACGAAGAGCTGTGCATCTACTGCGGCAAGTGCGCGTTCGTCTGCCCGCATACCGCGATCCGTTCCAAGGTGTTCCCGGTCGAATTGGCCAAGAATGCGCCATCCACTTTCAAGCATATCCAGATCAAGGGCAAGGAATTCGAGCAGGGCATGCATGTCACTTACCAGGTGGCGCCCGAGGATTGTACCGGCTGTGAGTTGTGTGTCGACATCTGTCCGGCGGTATCCAAGACCGACCCGACCTACAAGGCGCTCAACATGCGCGATGTCGCACCGTTGCGCAAGCAGGAAAAGGAAAACTGGGAGTTCTTCCTCAACCTGCCGGAATTCGATCGCACCAAGTTGCGCACCTCCACCATCAAGGGGGCGATGATGCTGCAGCCGCTGTTCGAATTTCCCTCAGCCTGCGTCGGCTGCGGCGAAACGCCCTATATCAAGCTGGTTACCCAGTTGTACGGTGACCGCCTGGTGGTGGCCAACGCCACCGGCTGCTCCTCGATCTATGGCGGCAACCTGCCCACCACGCCCTATAGCAAGAATCCCGAGGGGCGCGGTCCGGCCTGGGCGAACTCGCTGTTCGAAGACAATGCCGAATTCGGCCTGGGTTTCCGTGTCAGTATCGACAAGCAGACCGTGCAGGCCCGCGAACTGCTGGGGCGGATGAAGGATAAAGTCGGTGCCGGGCTGGCCGAATCCATTCTCAGCGCCGACCAGTCTGAAGAAACGGGTATCTTCGCGCAGCGCGAGCGCATCGAGGTCTTGCGCAAGGCGCTGGCCGGCATCAATACACCCGAGGCGCGTAATCTGGAGAGCCTGGCCGACTACCTGGCGAAGAAGAGCGTGTGGATCATCGGCGGCGACGGCTGGGCCTACGACATCGGCTTCGGCGGTCTGGATCATGTGCTGTCCTCCGGCCGTAACGTCAATATCCTGGTGCTCGATACCGAAGTCTATTCCAACACCGGCGGGCAGTGCTCCAAGGCCACACCGCGCGGCGCCACGGCCAAGTTTGCCGCCGGCGGCAAGCCTACCGGCAAGAAGGATCTGGGGCAGATTGCCATGAGTTATGGCAATGTCTACGTTGCCCAGGTCGCCTATGGCGCGAAGGATGCACACACGCTGAAGGCCTTCATCGAGGCGGAATCCTTTGACGGTCCGTCAGTGATCATTGCCTACAGTCCTTGCACCGAGCACGGCTACGAGATGAACATACAGCACCAGCAGCAGGAGTTGGCGGTCAACACCGGTCACTGGCCGCTGTATCGCTACGACCCGCGCCGCGAGGAGGAGGGCAAGAACCCGCTGTCGCTGGATTCGCAGGAACCCTCCGTGTCTATCCGCGAGTTCGTCAAGAACGAGCCGCGCTTCCGCGGTCTGGTGAAGACCATGGATAACGATAGCGGAAAAACGGTGGCGTTTTACGATAAGGAATTGCGCAAGCACTATGCAATTATCGAGCATAAGGCCGGTGGCGCCAAGAAGGGGCCAACCGACAAATAGCTTGACCCGAAACTCCCGCCGCATGGGAGCCGTGTATCTGGATTCCCGTCTTTACCAAAGGCAGATTTCACTGCGCTTACTGAACAAGCGTGTGAAGTTGCCTGCGGGATTGACGGTTGCAGTAAAGGCATTTGTCATGAATTTGTCGTGAGTTATGCAAAGGTCAATTTTTAAACCGGAGGGTGTCATGAGCAGTGGCAAGAAATACATCTATTCATTTGAAGAGGGCGATGGGAAAAACAAGATGCTGCTGGGCGGCAAGGGCGCGAACCTGTGCGAGATGACGCAGATCGGTTTGAACGTCCCCCCGGGCTTCACCATCACCACCGATGCATGCACCGCCTATCTGGAAAAAAACAAACTGCCGGAAGGCTTGATGGCATCAGTCAAGCAGTATATGCAGGCGCTGGAAAAGAAAACCGGCAAGGGTTTCGGCAGCGACACGAACCCGTTGCTCATCTCGGTGCGTTCCGGTTCGTCCATGTCCATGCCGGGCATGATGGACACCATCCTCAATCTCGGCCTCAACGAGGCTTCATTGCAAGGCTTGATCAAGCAAACCGGCAACGCTCGTTTCGCCTACGATGCCTATCGCCGCTTCATCCAGCTGTTCGGCAAGATCGCGCTCAATATCGGCGATGAACATTTCGACGAGCGCATGGCCGCGATCAAGCGCAAATATGGTGCGCCGCTGGATGTGGATTTGAGCGCCGAGCACCTCAAGGAACTGGCGGGTGAATTTCTCGCCATCGTGCAACGCCACTGCGGCAAACCCTTCCCGCAAGACCCGTATGAGCAACTGGAAATAGCGATAGGCGCGGTGTTCGGCTCATGGATGGGCAAGCGCGCGGTGGATTACCGCAGGCAGTTCAAGATCACCAGGGATCAGGCCTACGGCACGGCAGTAAACATCTGCACCATGGTGTTCGGCAACATGGGCAACGATTCCGGCACGGGCGTGGGTTTCACGCGCAACCCCGGAACGGGCGAGAACCATATCTATGGCGAATATCTGGTCAACGCGCAAGGCGAAGATGTGGTGGCGGGCATACGCACACCCAAGGCCATCGCCGAAATGGAACAGGAAATGCCGGAGATTTACCGCCAGCTGATGACGCTGCACAACCGGCTGGAATCGCATTATCACGAGGTACAGGATTTCGAATTCACCATCGAAAAGGGCATCCTGTATTGCCTGCAAACGCGCAACGGCAAGATGAACGCGCGTGGCATGGTGCGCACCTCGGTGGAAATGTTCCACGAGGGGCTGATTTCCAAGGAGCGCGCCTTGCTGCGCATCGAACCCGCAGTGCTGGAACAATTATTGGTTCCGCAACTGGCGCCGAATTTTCATGGCAAATCGCTGGCACAGGGGCTGCCGGCATCGCCGGGTGCGGCATCCGGCAAGATCGTGTTCGATGCCGACACCGCCGAGGCGCGCGGGCGCGCCGGCGAGAAAATCATTCTGGTGCGCGAGGAAACCAAGCCAGAGGATATACACGGCTTCTTCCAGGCGCAGGGCATTCTGACCAGCCGCGGCGGCAAAACATCGCATGCCGCAGTGGTGGCGCGCGGCATGGGCAAGCCATGCGTTTCGGGTTGTGACCAGATCGTCATCAATGATGTTCTGCGTAGCGCCCGGATCGGCGAAACCACGTTGCAGGAAGGCGATGTCATCACCATAGACGGCGGTACCGGCCATGTTTACGCCGGTGAAGTGCCGACGGTGGAAGCCGAGTTTTCCGAGGAAATGGCCACGCTGCTGGCTTGGGCGGACGATGTGGCGCGGCTGAAGGTAATGGCGAACGCCGATACCCCAAGTGACGCCTTGCGTGCGCGCGAGTTCGGCGCAATGGGTATCGGCCTGTGCCGCACCGAGCGCATGTTCAACAGCACCGACAGGCTGCCTATCGTGCAGGAAATGATCCTGGCCGAAACGCAGGAAAGCCGTCAGGCCGCGCTGGACCGGTTATTGCCGATCCAGCGCGCCGACTTCAAGGGCATCTTCAAGGCGATGAAGGGGTTGCCCGTAACAGTGCGCCTGCTCGATCCCCCGATGCATGAATTTCTGCCTACGGCTGCACAGCTCGAACTGGAAATCGCCCACCTGCATCAATTGCGCGACACCATTGATGGCTTGGAAGAACTGCCGGATACGCTCAAGATGCTCAACCCCAAGCTTTACCAGCAATATGCCGACGGGCTGACCAAGCTGATGGGCGGGCTGGAAAATTTCAAGGCATCCCATATGGAGGAGGATGTAATCAGCAGGAAGGAAGTGATTCTGAAAAAGGTCAGGGCCCTGGCCGAGGTCAACCCCATGCTGGGACATCGTGGTGTGCGGCTGGGCATCACCTATCCTGAAATTTACTCGATGCAGATCCAGGCGATTCTTGAAGCGGCCGCACTCTGCGCCAAGGAGGGGATAGAGATTTATCCCGAGATCATGGTGCCGCAAGTGGCGACAGTGGAAGAGCTCAAGCGCATCCACAGTTATGTGCAGCGCATCCATCAGGAGGTGAACGCGACACACGGCATCAACGTGAAATTCAAGTTTGGCTCCATGCTGGAAGTGGTGCGTGCCTGTGTACGCGCCGGACGCATGGCGGAAACCGCCGAATTCTTTTCATTCGGCACCAATGACCTGACCCAGGCTACGTTCTCTTTCAGCCGCGAAGATGCGGAAAACAAATTCCTTCCCGCTTACAACGAGACCGGAATCCTGGAAGACAACCCGTTCGAGGTGCTGGACATCAAGGGTGTGGGACAGTTGATGAAGCTGGCGGTGGAACGGGGCCGCGTGACCAATCCGGATTTGAAAATGGGCATTTGCGGTGAGCACGGCGGCCATCCCGGCTCCATCCGTTTCTGCCATCACATCGGGCTCAACTATGTTTCCTGCTCCGGCCCGCGTGTACCCATCGCGCGTTTGGCGGCGGCGCAAGCCAAGTTGCTGGAAGAGCAATATCGGGAGCCGAACTGATCCGGCCTGTGTGCAGGCTGTGCCTGGCATTTGGCCGGTTTCACGACGCTTATTCAGGTGGGTGGCGTTTTTAACGTGAAACTCGCGAAGCGAGATCTTGTCCCCCTCGCCCGCTTGCGGGATAACCAGCGATTTAGCCGCGGACTTTTGCAGCTTAGTCGGATGGCTAGTTGTTTCACCAGAGGGCCGGGGTGAGGGAAACGGGCAGGCAGAGTTTCATTTTCGGGGGTGTCATCCTTGCCATGCCCGTTAACCTGACTTGAATCTTATTATTTTTCTGTTGTCAATGATGCGAGCAGTGTTGCTGAATTACTGCGAGTTGGCGCGGGGAAAAAAGGAGTGGTTTTTGATGCAATTTTGCTTGACACAAATAAACGGGATGCACTAAGTTTATGGTTTTTGCCCGTGCGCTTAATCAGGTTGTCGAACGGTGCATTTTTGTTGGCAGTATCGCTTTTGTTGAGCGATGTTTCATCCCCGCAAGCAAGCAGGGGGATTATTAATTGAGGTCGCAACTTATGTCTACCATCATATCGCGCCGTCGCTTTATCACTTTTGTTGCCGCTGCCGCCGGCCTGCCGCTGTTGCTGAAAGCCGGCGGTGCTCAGGCCAGGCCGGTGCGCTGGGATGGCACCGCTCTGGGTGCGCCGGCCTCCATCCAGCTTTACCATAGCGATGAGGCTCAGGCGCACGCCGCCATCGCCGCCGGATTGGGTGAGTTGAGGCGCCTGGAGGCGATCTTCAGTGTTTACCGTGCGGACAGCGCCATCTCCATGCTTAACCGCAAGGGGGTGCTCGAAAACGCACCGGCCGATTTCATTAACATGCTTACGCGCGCCTTGTCGCTGGCCAGGATCAGCGACGGCGTCTACGACCCTACCGTGCAGCCGTTGTGGCAGCTTTACTTCAGCCACTTCACCGCAAGCAACCCCGACCCCGCAGGACCGGCGCCGCGCGATCTCGCCGCCGCGCTTGCCCTGGTGGATTGGCGCGCAGTCGAGGTGGATGCCGGGCGCAATCGTGTCTCCTTCGCCCGCCCTGGCATGGGGCTGACGCTGAATAGCGGCGCACAAGGCTACATCACCGACCGCGTCACCGATGTGTTGCGCGCCCACGGCTTTGATCGCATGCTGGTGGATATGGGCGAGCCGCGTGCGCTCTCGGCCAAGCCGGATGGCTCCGCATGGCGCATCGGCATCGCCAACCCTGCCGACCCGGGCAGCACAGTCGCTACACTGGACGTGGTGGATAAATGCGTTTCCACCTCGGGCGGTTACGGCACCCTGTTTGATACTGCGGGCGCCTTCACACATTTGATGAATACCCGCACCGGACATACTGCACCAGCGCTGCTGGGGGTTTCGGTGGTGGCGGATACCGGCATTGTCGCCGACGGCCTGTCCACTGCCATGCTGATGGCGCCGGTCGAGCGCCGTCAAGCCATCCTCAAGGCTGCCGGAGGGCAGAAGGCGATCTACGTTACGCCCGAGGGTGTGGTCTCCACCGTGGAAGCATGACCATGGGCGAACCTGCATACAGCACTATGGATTACAGCGCTCCCGCCATGGTCGAGGGTATCGCCTATGTGGTTGCCGTGGATGGCGCCACGGTATGGCTGGAGCCCGAGCAGAACTCCAGTTGCGGCGGCTGCGCTTCCGCATCTGCGTGCGGTTCCAAGGGTATCGGCACCAAGGCCGCCAGGCTGGAGGCGCGCCGCTTCCAGCTCGTCAATGATGCGGGCCTGAGGGTCGGCGAGCGGGTGGTGGTGGGTATCCGCGAGAACGCGCTGCTCAGGGCTTCGCTGGTCGCCTACGTTATCCCGCTTTCTACCCTGCTGACGGCAGGGGCGCTGGCACAGTGGGCGGCAGGCAACGATATCATCACCATGTTTGCCATGTTTGCAGGCCTTGCGCTCGGGTTCGGACTCATGCGCATTGGCGCCGGACGTCTGTTGGTGCGGGGAGACCTTGCTCCCCATTTCCTGCGCCGCGCCAGCGCGGTTGAGACATGCAACTCTAAATAGGCGAAGGGAAGAGAATGAAAGAATATGTACTTTTGATGATTAGCGCGGCGTTGGTCAACAACGTTATCCTGGCCCGCTTTCTCGGCCTGTGTTCATTCATGGGCGTCACCACGCGCATCGACACCGCCGTCGGCATGGGTATGGCAACCACTTTCGTGATCACCGTTTCGTCCATGGCCGACTGGGTGGTCGAAGCCGCTTTGCTGCAACCCTACGGCTTGGGCTATTTGCGCACGGTGACCTTCATCCTGGTTATCGCCGCCGCCGTTCAGTTCACCGAACTGACGGTAAAAAAAGTTTCCCCGTCACTATTCCAGATGCTGGGTATCTATCTGCCGCTGATTACCACCAACTGCGCGGTGCTGGGCGTCGCCCTGCTGCTGGTCGAGGGCAAGATGAGCTTCATTGCCAGCACCCTGTTCGCCTTCTCTTCATCGATCGGCTACAGCCTGGTGATGGTCATTTTTGCCGGGTTGCGCGAGCGCTTGGCGCTGGCTGATACCCCGCGTCTGTTCGCCGGCCCGCCGATCGGCTTCATCGTCGCCAGCCTGCTGGCATTGGCGTTCATGGGCTTCTCCGGCATGAGCGCGTGAGGATATAGACTATGTGGATCGCAATTGGCAGTCTTACAGTAATGGGCCTCGTCATGGGTGGCCTGCTCGGCGTTGCGGCACGTTTCCTCGCCGTGGAAGAGAACCCGCTGGAAGAGGAATTGAAATCCATGCTGCCCGGTTCGCAATGCGGCCAGTGCGGTTATGTCGGCTGCTCCCAGTATGCTGCGGCGCTGGCGAAGGGTGAGGCTGCGGTGACCCTGTGCGCTCCCGGCGGCAAAGTGCTGATCGAGTCGCTGGCCAAGAAGCTGGGCGTCAAGGCCGACCTTTCCGAGCATGAGGAGAAGGTGCCGGAATATGCCTTCATTCACGAGGATCTCTGCATCGGTTGCACGCGCTGTATCAGGGAGTGTTCGTCGGATGCCATCATGGGCGCCAACAAACTGATGCACACGATCATCATCGATGCCTGTCACGGTTGCGGGAAATGTGTCCCGGTCTGCCCCACCGATGCCATCGTGATGATTCCGTATAAGGTGACATTGCGCAACTGGCATTGGCCCAAACCGGAAATTGAGCAAGCGCACTCCGAACACGAAGTCGAGCACGCGCACTAACGGTCATGGCTATGAAAATAAAACTCATCATGACCGTTTCCCTCTCCTCAGCCCTCTCCCGCAAGCGGGAGAGGGGGACAAGGTCTCGCTTCGCGAGTTCTACGCTATTATGGAGCAGTCACAGATGAAACTTTTCCCGATTCTCGGCGGTATCCACCCCGACTACCGCAAGGAACGAACCAGCGAGAAAGCCATTGTTGCCATGCCGATGCCGGCTACGCTCTACATTCCGCTGCAACAGCATATTGGCGCACCGGCCGAGGTGCTGGTAGCCGAAGGCGATCTGGTCAGGAAGGGCCAGATGATTGCGCGCAATCAGGGTACGGTATCGGCCTCGCAACACGCACCTACCTCGGGCCGCATCAAGGCGGTGACCGAGGTGGCAGCACCCCATCCTTCCGGGTTGCCGCAAATGACCATCGTTCTTGAATCAGATGGCAAGGACGAATGGGCCGACCTGCCCGAACCCATCGCCGATCCCTTCACCGCCGATATGCATACGATCAACGACCGTGTTGCCCAATCGGGTATTGTCGGCATGGGTGGCGCCGCCTTCCCTTCGGCGATCAAGCTGAATCTCGGCGAACAGAAAAAACTTGAAATCCTGCTGCTCAACGGTGCCGAGTGCGAACCTTACCTGACCTGCGATGACCGGGTGATGCGCGAGTATCCCGATGAAATAATCGACGGCGCCCGCATCATGGCTCATGCGCTGGGTACGCCCAGGATAGTTATTGCCATCGAACAGAACAAGCCGCAGGCGATCGGGATCATGACCAAGGCGGCTTCAGCCTTCCCCGAGATCAGGGTGGTCGGTGTGCCGGTGCAGTATCCGATGGGTTCCGAGCGCCATCTGGTGCAGGCGATCACCGGGCGCGAGACCCCGGCGCGCAAACTCACCGCCGATCTGGGCGTGGTGGTGCATAACGTATCCACCACCCGCGCCGTGCATCACGCCGTCCGTTTTGGCCGCCCATTGGTGGCACGCGTGGTGACGGTGAGTGGCGGCGCCATACGCGAACCCAACAACGTCTTGACGCCCATCGGTACTCTGGTATCCGACCTGGTCGAGTTCTGCGGCGGGTTTGCGGTTCGCCCGGAAAGCGTAGTCAACGGCGGGCCGATGATGGGTCAGCCGCTGCCCAGCCTGGATGTGCCGGTGGTCAAGGGTACCTCGGGCATCCTGGCGCTCACCGCCGAGGAAATCAACGACAGCCAGACGAGTTCCTGCATCCGTTGCGGCAATTGCGTCACCGTCTGTCCCTGCGGTTTGTCACCGATAGACATGGCTTCCTTCATCCGCAAAGACAAGCTGGATGGCGCCGCCAAGCTGGGCGTGATGGATTGTTTTTCATGCGGCAGTTGCTCGTGGGTATGCCCGTCGCACATCCCGCTGGTGCACTACTTCAATTATGCCAAGGGAGCGCTGAACGACCTGGAGCGCGAGCGCAGCAAGGGCGACCGTGTCAAGATATTCGTCGAGAGTCGTACCGTCCGTCTGGAGAGGGCTGCCGAAGCCAAGCGCGCCACGCTGGCCGCACGCAAACCTGCCTCGGACAATGCCGCGCCAGGTAATGCCGCAGAGGCCAAGCCTGCACCTACAACCGAAGAAAAGGCCAACGCATGAGTATCAGTATCGCGAGCATCATCAAGAAGAGCGGGCCGTTTGCCCACTCGTCCAACAGCGTCCAGAAGACCATGTTTACGGTATTGCTGGCGCTGGCGCCCGCCACCGTTTTCAACCTCTACCTGTTCGGCTGGCCGGCGATCATGCTGTTCACCGTCACGGTCGGTTCCTGCGTGGCAATCGAAGCGGGTTGTCTGGCGCTGGCTGACCGGCCGGTGAAGGCGGCGCTCGGCGATTACTCGGCGATACTGACCGGCTGGCTGATGGCGATGAGCCTGCCGCCCTGGGCACCCTGGTGGATCGGTGTGATGGCTGCCGTTTTCGCCATCGCCCTGGCCAAACACTCCTTTGGCGGTATCGGCCAGAATGTATTTAACCCCGCCATGGTGGGGCGTACCGTCATGCTGATCTCGTTCCCGGTGGTGATGACCGCATGGGTCGCGCCGCATCCGCTGTTCTCGGCTGGTGCGCCCGGCCTGATGGACGCCATTGCCATTACCTTTGGCGGTCACATGCCCGATACGGTGAGCGCAGCCTCGGCGCTGGGTTATGTCAAGACCGAGCTGTCGCGCGGCATTCCGGTGACGGAATCCATAGCCAAGGTACCCGACCTGATGGACATGGTGCTGGGCTATCGCGCCGGCAGCTTGGGTGAAACCTCGGCGGTATTGATACTCGCCGGTGGTCTGTTCCTGATGTTCAAACGCATCATCTCATGGCACATTCCGTTGAGCGTGATGGGTGGGGTATTCCTGATGGGTGCGATATTCCACGCAGTCGATCCCGCCCGCTATGCCTCCGGCATGTTCCATCTGGTATCCGGAGCCACCTTTCTGGGGGCATTCTTCATCGCCACCGATTACGTCACCTCGCCGGTGACTAAAAAAGGGCAATTGATATTCGGTCTAGGTTGCGGCGTGCTGATCTGGCTCATCCGCACTTTCGCCGGTTATCCGGAAGGCGTGGCTTTCGCGGTGCTGCTGATGAACGGGCTGGCTCCCATCATCGACCAATATACCCGTCCACGCGCATTCGGGCGCAACAGCAAGGGTGAACCGCTGCCGCTGGTGAAGGAGAAGCCATGAAGAAACAGCGCATGATGATTCATGGTTTGATTCTGGGTGCGTTCTGCCTGGGCTTTGCGGTCATACTCGCCAGCACTGACCATGCTACCGCAGATGATATTGCCGCACGCGCCCTGGAAGACAGGCAGAACTCGCTCAGCCAGGTGATCCCGAACGACATCCACGACAACAACGTGGTAAAGGATACCCTTGTCATGCAGGATGCCCACGGCAAGGAAATTACCGTTTACCGTGCCACCAAGGAGGGCAAGGTGACCGGCGTAGCCTATGAAATATTCGGCTCTGGCTATGCCGGCCAGATCAAGCTCATGCTGGGTGTTGACGCAGATGGCAAAGTTCTCGGCGTGCGCGTTCTCGCCCACAAGGAAACACCGGGCCTGGGCGACAAGATAGAAACAAAGAAGGGTGACTGGATACTGCGCTTCACCGGATTGAGCATCGGCAATCCGCCTGTCGAAAAATGGAAAGTGAAAAAAGACGGTGGTCAGTTCGACCAGTTCGCGGGTGCCACCATCACGCCGCGCGGTGTGGTGAAAGCCGTCCGCGAAGGACTTGAATTTTTCGCTGCCAATAAGGAAAAAATGACGGGTATCGATGCCAGCAAGACACAAACTGCCGGCAAGACACAAAC
>JAQTOM010000004.1:31900-39310 GCA_028713345.1 Gallionellaceae bacterium
GCAAGACACAAACTGCCGGCAAGACACAAACCAAGGGGGAACACTAAATGGCAACTCCATATAAAACCATCGTCAAAGACGGTCTGTGGGAAAACAACGGGGTATTCGGCATGCTGCTGGGCCTGTGCCCGACCATGGCCATGACCACTAGCGCTACCAACGGGCTGGGTATGGGGCTGGCGACAGCGGCGGTGATGGCGGCATCGAGTCTGCTGGTATCCATGTTCCGCGGCCAGATCACCCAGGAAGTGCGCATTCCGGTATTCATCCTGATTGTCGCAGCCATGGTGACGCTGGTTGACCTTTCCATGAATGCATGGATGCACGAGCTTTACAAGGTGCTGGGCCTGTTCATTCCGTTGATCGTGTCCAACTGCCTGCCGCTCGCCCGCCTCGAAGCTTTCGCCGCCAAGGAACCGGTTCTGCCCGCGCTGATGGACGGCATCTTCATGGGTATCGGCTTCGCCATTGCGCTCACCATGATCGGGGCAGTACGCGAAATATTTGGCGCGGGCACCCTGTTCGCCGACGCGTCGCTGCTGCTCGGGCCTGCTTTCAAGTTCATGGAAATGCGCGTGTTGCCCGCAGACACAGGAATATTGATGATGATCCTGCCGCCCGGCGGCTTCCTGGTCGCCGGCCTGATGGTGGTGGGCAAGCGCATACTGGACGTGCGCGCAGGCAAGGAAATCCAGATGGGCGGCGCCCATAGTGCCGCGTGAGGGGATGTTTAAAATGAGAAAATGGCAATGAAAGTCGGAATCGCCTACGCCCTGCCGCAACGCCAGGCATGGTTTGACATCGAGGTGCCGGATGGCGCCACCATCAAGGATGCCATCGAACGTTCGGGCATCCTCAAGCAATTTCCCGAGATCAATCTGGAGCAGAATAAAGTCGGCGTATTCGGCAAGGTCAGCAAGCTGGATGCCGTGCTCAATGCGGGCGATCGTGTCGAAATTTACCGCCCCATCATCTGCGACCCGAAGACCGTACCGCGCAAGGCCAAAGCTGAGGGTGCGGCATCAGAAGCCGAAAGCTGATTCTCAAAAACAATCGTGGCACAATATTCGTTTTTATTTTGAAAATAACTTCCGGCGGATAACGGCCGGAATTCTGTAAGGGGAGTTAATAGAACTATGAATATCAGTGGAATGCTCCACGGAGCCGGGCTGCTCAAGACCGCCGGTTTCCCGGCCTCCGAAGTACTCGGGCCGGAAGCCAGCGAACACGAGATACACAGCCTGATCGAGCGTTGCGGCGCGGTTTTCGTCAAACCCATCTTCAAGGGCGGCATCGGCAAGAAAGGCAAGTCCGGGCTGATCGGGCGCGCCACCAGCCTGAAGGCGGCGCTGGCCGAGAAAGAGCGCCTGTACTTTGCCGAATATAAAGTCGGCAATGTCGTGTACAAATCGCGCGGTGTCACTTTCGAAGGTGCAGTCCCGGCCGAACATGAAATTTATTTCTCGATCACCGATTCGACCCGCTACCGCGCTCCGGTCATGACGCTCACCCATCATGGCGGGATGGACATCGAGGAACTGGACAAGACCCAGATCATCGAGGTCCCGTTCGATCCGCTGACCGGACTCAAATCCTTCATCGTTTCCAATGCGTTGTCCGATCTGGGTGCGCCGCGCGAGATCGTGTCGCCGCTGGTGCAGCACCTGCCCAAGCTGTGGGATTTGTTCCACCATAACGGCATGTCGACGCTGGAACTTAATCCCATCCGCATGATGGAGGGCAAGTCGGGCTCACTGATACCGGTGGCCTGCGATTTCAAATGCGGCTTCGACCGTGATGACCCGCGCGTGAATCGCCTGAGCTTGCCGGTTGATCTGTTCGTTACCGAGGCCAATGACTTCGAGCAGGAGATCAACGAACTGCGCACCTACCAGGGGCAGAGTGACGTTTACGTAATCAACGAGAAGGGCACCATCCTGGCGCCTACCTTCGGTGGCGGCGCAAACTCCCTGGTCACCGAAGTGCTGGGCAATGATGCCATCATCTCCTCCGATTTCGGCGGTAATCCGCCCTATGAGAAGATGTACGAAGTGATGCGCATCTGCCTCAAGTACTACCTCAAGCAGACCAATGTTTTGTTCATCATCGGCGGCAAGGCCAACAATACGGACATTTTCGTCACCTTCCGCGCCATGGCCGATGCGCTGCGCGATTACTTCAGCGAACACGGCCCGACACCGCTGTACGTGGTGATCGGCCGCGGCGGCCCCCAAGTGATACGCGGCATGGGCGTGTTCAAGGATGTGCTCGATGCGTTGCGTATTCCTTACCGTATCTTCGGTTTTGACTCTGCGATGACCGACGTGGTGAACTATGCGCAGGAAGCGGATCGCTGGATGAAGAATGGCGGTCGTGCCGAAGTGGCGAAAGTGCTGGGTCTGCCAGCCGACGCCTGATCCAGGCGCGACTCCACAATAACAGGACAGGACGGCCGCTGCTGCAATTCCGCCGACCGTTCAGACGAAAAGAAAACAAGCAATGAAAATGCAAAGGTGACTAGCAATGAGAAAGCCTGGTATAGACAAATTTAAATATTACGTCGGCATCCGCTCCCTGGCCGATATCGCGACCCCTGAGGATCGCATCTGCGTGCTGAACATCACGGGGAACGAATCCCGTGCCGTGACACCCGTCAGCCACGCCTACTCCGGCGGCAATATCGTATTCGGCACTTCGCCGGGCCGCCGTGGGCAAGTCGTCGAAACGCCCGCAGGCAATATCCCCGTTTACAACAATGTGCGCGAGGGCATGGAAGCCGGACACAAGTTCAATGTCGGCGTCGTCTATCTGCCGCCGTCCGCCGTGCGCGACGGTGTCGCCGAACTGATCCGCATCAATCCCGATGTCGAGAAGGTCATCATCCTCACCGAAAAAGTGGCGATGCACGACGCGCGCGAAATCCGCGCACTCGGCCAGCAGCGCGGCGTGGACATCTTCGGCGCCAACTGCCTGGGTGTGGCGGACTCGTGGAACCACATCCGCATCGGCGGCGCGCTGGGCGGCGACAAGCCCGAAGAGACTCTGCGCAAAGGCTCGGTCGCGATCTATTCCAATTCCGGCAACTTCACCACCACCATCGCCAACTACCTGTCCATCGGCGGCTGGGGCACGACCACGCTGATCTCCAGCGGCAAGGACGTGTATATCAACTACGCCATGCCCGAGTTTGCCTACGCCATGTCCAACGACACGCGCACCAAGGCGGCGGTGCTGTATTCCGAGCCGGGCGGCTATTACGAACAATCCGTCGAATTCGACAAACCTGTCGTGGCCTGCGTGGTGGGCCGCTGGAAGGCGAACCTGACGCGCGCCGTCGGCCATGCCGGCGCCATCGCCGGATCGGGCGATGATGCGCGCGCCAAGGAAAAGTGGTTCATGGACAAGTTCGGCGTGGACAGCCTGTTCACCCCGGAAAATCCGGTATGCTCGAAGAAGGGTGCGGTGGTCACCAACATCGCCCACATTCCGCTGGCGCTCACCAAGGTGATGCAACTGAACGGCATCGAGAAAGATTTTGCGCCGGAAGGCAATCTGGAACTGAAGCCGTGGTTCGGCGATGATCAGGGCATCAAGCTGCCCGCCGCGCTCAACATTCCCGTGGTCAAGGCCATGTCGCCCTACGACGTGCAAATCGCCGAGCTGCTCAAGAATGTCGGCGCAATTTTCCCGCGCCAGTCCATGAAGGATTGCTCGGGCAGTTCGGTGATGGATCCGAAGACGCAGGTCACCAAGGTCAACGGCATCTCCATTCTGGATACCGCCAAGCAGCCGCTGGAATCCAACCTTTGCCTGGCGCTGGTGCGCGAACTCAATGACGCCAACGACAACGCGCTGTTCAACCTGGCGGTGGCGGCGCAGGTCAACCTGCACGGCGATGCCACGCTGGCCGCAGCCGACGCCTCACGCGAAGCAGGTAATGCGCCCAACACCGCAATCAGCGCGGCAGTCGCATTGGTCGGTCCGAAGCGCGTGGACGGCGCGCGACTGGCTGCCGATACGCTAACTGAACTGTTCGCGCATTCCGGCCTGCTGACCGGCGACGACGAACAGGCCAAGATCACGCCTGCCACGGCCACGCCTGAACAACTCGCCACCCTGCTCGGCAAGGCGCCGGATGCCAAGGCCGAAGCGATGCTCAAGGCCTTCGACAAACGCGGCGCGAAATCGGTGTTCGTGAAATATCTGCGCTCGCTGGGCGGTCATCCGACAGCCGATGCTGTGCTGGCCGCGCTCACCACCACCGTGGCGTGGGAGCCGCTGATGCGCAAGCGCATCTCCAAGCTGACCGTGCGCAATATGCCATGGTATGCCAAGCTGTTCGGTGTCATCATCGGCGCGTCAACCGAAGGCAAGCACCACGAGGCGGGCAAGTTCTGCGGCGTAAGCAACGAAGAAATTCTGGAATCCTGGACGACCACCCAGTTGGCCTATATCTCGCTGCTGGACGAGCGTCCAACGGCGGCCAGCCTGTTCCCGTTTCAGGTCTTGCTCGGGCTGATCATCTCCAACGGTGTCGGCACCATCTCGGCGCAGGGCTGCAAGGGCGCGGTATCCGCCGACGGCCCGGAGACGCCGGAGCGCGTGCAGGTCAACAAGGGCATGATCGGCTTTCTCACCCACACCGGTTTCGCCCACGGCGGCAACGGCTACGAAGGCATCCAGTTCCTGATCGAGAGCTTTGCCGGCACGTCGCTGACCGATGCGGGCGCAGCAAGCCACGGCCTGGACCTGAAGAAGATGGCGATGGATTTCGCCATCGCGTTCAACAAGGAAAAGAAGACCAGCAAGGCGCTCGGCACCGGCGTGCGCAACATCCCCGGCGTCAACCATCCGGTATTCAAGGGGCACCCGGTCAACCACGACCCGCGCGAAGTTTATATCGCGGAGTTGTTCGCGGAGCGCGGCGAAAAGAACGTGTTCCACGATTTCTACCGGGCGCTGGTGCAGGCCTTGTATGACAACGGTGTGACCGCCAACGTGTTCTGCGTCAACATTGATGCCATCATCGCCGCGCTGCTGCTGAAACTGCTGTGGCCGCGTTACCGCAAGGGCGTGCTCGGCGAAAACTCGATGGAAATGGCCGCGTTCACCGCCTTCCTGTTTGGCCGTATGGCAGGATGCGCCGGTGAAATCGACGACCACATCAACCGCGGACGCAACATGGACACGCGCACGCCGGCATCGGCGTGCAGCCACGTTTCGTAAGGATACAAGAAGGAATAAGGGGAAGGGAGGAGGGTAGCGGGCAGTTTTACCCTTTCTCCTTCACGCTTATCCCTTCTCCAATAAAAAAGGCAAATACACCAATTTCCGATTTTTTCATAACGCAATAATTCTGGAGAAGAACGCTAGAGGGGTGGAGCACATTGCGGAACCCAATCATTTCAGTTCATCAATCTCCAGTGGGTTGCGTTGCTTCACACTTGAAATTTACTGATTTTAATTACGCAATTTGGAGAGTATTATGACCGCACTAAACGTAGCACAGAAAATCCTCCTGGCCAACGCGGCCGGGGGATTGAAGCAACTCCCCGAGCAAGGGAAGCCGCTGGAAATCCAGTTTACCCACACGCTGTATCAGGACGCCACCGGCACCGCTGCCGCGCTGGCCTTCGAGAAGATGGGCGTGGACCGGGTGAAGACCACCTCGGTCATCGTGATCGATCACAAGACCCTGCAGGTTGGCTACATCGACGGCGATGACCACCGCTACCTCGAGAGCTTTGCCAAGAAATATGGCTGCTGGTTCTCGCGCGGCGGCCTCGGCATCTGCCATAGCGTGTTCCTGGAGGACTTTGCGACTCCCGGCAAGTCGGTGATCGGTTCCGATTCGCACACCACCAACGCTGGCGGCATGGGCATGCTGGCCATGGGTGCGGGCGGTACGGACGTGAGCTTCGCCATGGCGGGCACTTCCTACAAGATCGAGATGCCGAAAGTGGTGCAGGTGAACCTCACCGGCACGCTGAATCCGGGCGTGCTGGCCAAGGACGTGATCCTGAATGTGCTCAAGGTAATCGGCATCAAGGGCAACAAGGACATCTGCCTGGAGTATACCGGGCCGGGGCTGAAGAGCCTGAATGTCACCGACCGCGCCACCATCTGCAACATGGGCACCGAGGGCGGCGTCGCCTTCTCGATTTTCCCCTCCGACGATATTACCAAGGCCTATCTCGAAGGCAGAAAGCGCGCGAAGGATTTCCAGCCACTGGCCGCCGACCCTGGCGCGACCTATTCGCGCACCGTCGAGATCGACCTTTCTGTGCTGGAGCCCACCATCGCGTTGTATCCGCGCCTGAAGGGCATGGAACCGGTATCCAAGCATGCCGGGATGCCCATCGACGCGGTGTTTATCGGCAGTTGCACCAACTCCAACTACGAGAATCTGGCACGCGTCGGCGAACTGCTGCGCGGCAAAAAAGTTGCGGTGGATACCGCCATCGCCCCCGGTTCGCAAGCCATCGCACGCCAACTGGCGGCGGCTGGTTATCTGGAAATTTTCTATGCCGCCGGTGTGCGCGTCATGGAAAACGCGTGCTCCGCGTGTATCGGCCAAGGCTTTTCGCCACCCAGCAACGGTGTGATGCTATCCACCGCCAACCGCAACTTTGAAGGCCGTTCCGGCACCGAGACTGCGGCTGTGCACCTGGTCAGCCCGGTTACCGCCGCTGCAAGTGCCGTGACGGGCAAGCTGACCGACCCGCGCGAGCTGCTCGGTGACAATCCGGAATTCGTCTTCAAGCTGGTTCCGCCGGTGGTGGATATGGGTGCCTATACCGCACCACTGCCGCCTGCAGAAGCCGCCAAGGTGGTGATGCGCTACGGCCCCGACATCGCGCCGCTGCCGACACTCGATCCGCTGCCCGCGAAGCTGGCAGGGGAAGTGCTGCTCAAGCTCGGCAACGAGATCACGACCGATCATATTCAACCTGCGGGCAAGTATCTGTCGCTACGCTCCAACGCGGACGAATACGCCAAGCAGGCAACCTTCGTTCAGGTGGACAAGACCTTCAGCTCCCGTGCGGCGGCAGTGCGCGATGCGGGCGGCCACGGCTTCATCGTGGCGGGCGACGGCTACGGCATGGGCAGCTCGCGCGAGCATGCCGGCCTGTGTCCGCGCATCCTGGGCGTGCGCGCCATCGTGGCCAAGGGCTTCGAGCGTATCCACCTTGCCAACCTTGCCAACTTCGGCATCCTGGGATTGACCTTCGAAAATCCGGCTGACCTCGACCGTATCCAGCAGGGCGCGAAAGTGTCCCTCGACACCTCCGGTCTGGAAAGCGGCCAGCTCAAGCTGGTGGTCGACGGCGCCGGTGATATTCCTCTCAAGCTAGCGCAGGGCAAGGAAGACATCCCCATGATCCGCGCCGGCGGTGCGCTGTCCCTGTT
>JAQTOM010000004.1:39410-44561 GCA_028713345.1 Gallionellaceae bacterium
CAAAAATTATTTGGACCAAGATCGACGAGGCGCCGGCGCTGGCAACCTATTCGCTGCTGCCCATCGTGCAGGCCTTCACCAAGGCGGCGGGCGTTGATGTCGAAACCCGGGATATTTCCCTGGCCGGTCGCATTCTCGCGAACTTCCCCGAGAATCTGACTGCAAGCCAAAAAATTGGCGACGAACTCACCGCATTGGGCGAGCTCACGCTGAAGCCGGAAGCCAACATCATCAAGCTGCCCAACGTCAGCGCTTCGGTTCCGCAACTGAAAGCGGCGCTCAAGGAATTGCAGTCGCAGGGTTTCAAGGTGCCCGACTATCCGGAAAACCCGCAGAACGATGCCGAGAAAGAACTCAAGGTTCGTTTCGGCAAGGTGCTGGGCAGCGCGGTGAACCCCGTGTTGCGCGAAGGCAACTCCGACCGCCGCGCTGCGCTTTCCGTCAAGAATTTCGCGCGCAAGAACCCGCACCGCATGGGCAAATGGGTTGCCGATTCCAAGACTCACGTGGCGCACATGACCGGCGGCGATTTCTACGGCAGCGAAACATCCGTCACGGTACCTGACGCGACCACGGTGCGCATCGAGTTCGCCGGCGACGACGGCAAGATCACGGTGCTGAAGGAAAAGACCACGCTCAAGGCGGGCGAAGTGATCGATTCTTGCGCCATGAGCGTTCGCGCCTTGCGCAAGTTCTACGCAGAGCAGATCGAGGAAGCGAAGAAAGAGCCGAACGTGCTGCTGTCGCTGCACCTCAAGGCCACCATGATGAAGATCTCCGACCCCATCATGTTCGGCCACGCGGTCACGGTGTACTTCAAGGACGTGTTCGACAAGCACGCCGCGACCATCAAGGAACTGAACGTCAACGTGAACAACGGCTTCGGCGACCTGCTGGCAAAAGTCGCCACGCTGCCGGAAGCCAAGCGTGCCGAGATCGAAGCCGATATCCAGGCCTGCGTCAAGAAGCAGCCGCAACTGGCGATGGTGAACTCCGACAAGGGCATCACCAACCTGCACGTGCCCAGCGACGTGATCATCGATGCTTCCATGCCGCCGATGATCCGCGATGGCGGCAAGATGTGGGGCGCCGACGGCAAGCCGTACGACACCAAGGCGATGATCCCCGACCGCAACTACGCCGGGGTTTTCCAGGCCGTGATCGAGGATTGCAAGAAGAATGGTGCACTCGATCCGGTGACCATGGGCAGCGTGCCCAACGTCGGCCTGATGGCACAGAAGGCCGAGGAATACGGCTCGCACGACAAGACCTTTGAAGCTGCCGGCAACGGCGTGATTCGCGTGGTGGACGCGGCAGGCAAGACGCTGCTGCAGCAGAAGGTGGAGCAGGGCGACATCTTCCGCATGTGCCAGACCAAGGATGCGCCGATCCAGGACTGGGTCAAGCTCGCCGTCACCCGCGCGCGCCTGTCCAACACGCCGGCCATCTTCTGGCTGGACAAGAACCGCGGGCACGACGCGCAGATCATCGCCAAGGTCGAGAAGTACCTCAAGGACCACGACACCAAGGGTCTGGACATCAGCATCATGGAACCGGCAGATGCCTGCCGTGCCACGCTGGCGCGCGCTCGCAAAGGCCTGGACACCATCTCCGTCACCGGCAACGTGCTGCGCGACTACCTCACCGACCTGTTCCCCATTCTCGAACTGAACACCAGCGCCAAGATGCTGTCCATCGTGCCGCTGATGAACGGCGGCGGGCTGTTCGAGACCGGCGCGGGCGGCTCGGCTCCGAAGCACGTGCAGCAGTTCCAGGAAGAAGGCTATCTGCGCTGGGATTCGCTGGGCGAATTCCTCGCGCTCGGCGTGTCGCTGGAGCATCTGGCGCAGACTTTCAAGAACGCCAAGGCGCAGGTTCTGGCCGAGACGCTGGACCAGGCCAACGGCAAGATTCTCGACAACAACAAGTCGCCTGCGCGCAAGGTCGGCGAGATCGACAACCGTGGCAGCCACTTCTACCTCGCCCTGTACTGGTCGCAAGCACTGGCCGCGCAGAGCAAGGACAAGGAACTGCAAGCATGTTTTGCGCCGCTGGCAAAAACACTGACGGAAAACGAGGCCAAGATCAATGCAGAGTTGATTGCTGCGCAAGGCAAGCCGGTGGATATGGGCGGTTACTACCACCCGGATTTTGCCAAGACTTCTGCGGCGATGCGTCCGAGCGCGACCCTCAATGCGGCATTGGCGGCTATTGGCTAAAAACGGGAAGGGATAAGGGGGAAGAGGGAAGGGTGGGGGTACGCTTTTACCCTTCTCCCTTTACCCTTCACCCTTCCCTAAATATCTTCAACCGATAACAAATTTAGGAACTACCATGAACTTGCATGAATATCAGGCCAAGCAGGTGTTGCGCGAATACGGCATTGCCACGCCGCGCGGCGCGGCGATAGACAGCGCCGCACAGGCGGACGGCGCGATGACAGAACTGGGCGGCAGCGCCTGGGTGGTTAAGGCGCAGATACACGCCGGCGGGCGCGGCAAGGCCGGCGGGGTGAAGCTGGTGCGGTCGCGCGAGGCGGCAAAGGAAGCGGTGACTGCGCTGCTCGGCAAACAACTGGTGACTTACCAGAATGCGCCCGAAGGACAGATGGTGTCGCGCCTGCTGATCGAAGAAACGCTGCCGATCGCGCGCGAACTCTACATCAGCCTGACGGTGGATCGCGAAACCGAGCGCGTCGCGCTGGTCGCGTCGAGCGAGGGCGGCATGGAGATCGAGGAAGTGGCCGAACACTCCCCGGAAAAAATCCTCAAGGAGTTCTGCGATCCGCTGCTCGGCCTGCAAGACTTCCAGTGCCGCGCGCTGGCCTTCGGCCTGAAGCTGGAAGGCGCGCAGATCGGCGAATTCGGCAAGCTGGCCAAGAACCTCTACAAACTTTTCATCGAAAACGACTTGGCCATGGCCGAGATCAATCCGCTGATCGTGACCACCACAGGCAACCTGGTGGCACTCGATTGCAAGATCGGCGTGGATGACAACGCGGTGTTCCGCCACAAGGACCTTGCCGCGATGAACGATAACAGCCAGATCGACCCGAAGGAAGTCGCCGCGAAGGAATGCGAAATCAGCTATATCGCGCTCTCCGGCAACATCGGCTGCATGGTGAACGGCGCCGGTCTGGCGATGGCGACCATGGACCTGATCAAGCTGCACGGCGGCCAGCCCGCAAACTTCCTCGACGTCGGCGGCGGCGCCACGGCAGAGGTGGTGGCCAAGGCGTTCAAGATCATTCTCTCCGACAGCAACGTCAAGGCGGTTCTGGTCAACATCTTCGGCGGCATCATGCGTTGCGACATTATCGCCACGGGCATCATCGCTGCGGTCAAGGATGTGGGTGTGAAGGTGCCGGTGATCGTGCGCCTCGAAGGCACCAATGTCGAGCTGGGGCAGAAGATGCTGGCCGAGAGCGGCGTCGGCGTGATCTCCGCCAGCGACATGACCGATGCGGCCAAGCGTGCCGTGGCAGCGGTTCAGTGAATAGGAAAACATCATGAGCATTCTCGTAAACAAAGACACCAAAGTCCTGTGCCAGGGTTTCACCGGCAAGCAGGGTACATTCCACTCCGAACAGGCCATCGCCTATGGCACACAAATGGCCGGCGGTGTGACGCCGGGCAAGGGCGGGCAGACGCACATCGGCTTGCCGGTATTCAACACCATGCGCGATGCAGTGCGCGACACCGGCGCAACCGCTTCGATGATCTATGTACCGCCCGGTTTTGCCGCCGACGGCATCATGGAAGCGGCGGATGCCGGTATCAGGGTAATCGTCTGCATCACCGAGGGCATTCCCGTGCTGGACATGCTCAACGTCAAGGCCGCACTGCGCGCCAACGACGCCATACTGATCGGCCCGAACTGTCCCGGCGTCATCACACCGGGAGAGTGCAAGATCGGCATCATGCCCGGCTTCATCCACAAGAAGGGCAAGGTCGGCGTCGTTTCGCGCTCCGGCACGCTGACCTATGAAGCAGTATTTCAGACTACCCGGCTCGGCCTTGGCCAATCCACCTGCGTGGGCATCGGCGGCGACCCGATCAAGGGGCTGGATTTCATCGACGTGCTGAAGATGTTCCAGAACGATCCCGAGACCGAGGCGATCATCATGGTCGGCGAGATCGGCGGCAACCGCGAAGAGGCGGCGGCGGAATATATCAAGGCGCATGTCACCAAACCGGTGGCCGGCTACATCGCCGGACAGACCGCGCCCAAGGGCAAGCGCATGGGCCATGCCGGCGCGATCATTGCAGGCGGCAAAGGCCTTGCGGCGGACAAGATGGCCGCGCTCGAAGCGGCTGGTGTAGTGGTAGCTAAATCGCCCGCCGGATTGGGCGAGGCGATGGTCGAGGCGATAAGCAGAAAAGGCAAGTAATGGCGCGGCCTGCGTAGGGCGTCTATAAGCATGTCCTGAGTTTATCGAAGGGCGAAGCGCATTGCGCCGTATGTATTTCATCCGGTTCAATGCGCTTTGCTCATTGCACTCTACAGAACTAATTTGGAATAAATCACTATGACCACCATCCAGCAAGAAGACCTCATCGCCAGTGTCGCCGATGCGCTGCAATATATTTCCTACTACCATCCGCTCGATTACATTCAGGCGCTGGGCAAGGCCTACG
This sequence comes from Gallionellaceae bacterium, assembly GCA_028713345.1. Classification (GTDB taxonomy): domain Bacteria; phylum Pseudomonadota; class Gammaproteobacteria; order Burkholderiales; family Gallionellaceae; genus JAQTOM01. Next base: position 44,048 of record JAQTOM010000004.1, read on the forward strand.
AGCGCGAGCAATCGCCTGCGGCGCGCGACGCCATCGCGCAGATCCTCACCAACTCGCGCATGAGCGCGCAGGGCCACCGCCCGATCTGCCAGGATACCGGCATCGTCACGGCCTTCGTCAAGGTCGGCATGGACGTGCGCTGGGATGATGCGAAGATGAGCGTCGCGGACATGGTCAACGAGGGCGTGCGCCGCGCTTACCTCAACCCTGACAACACGCTGCGCGCCTCGGTGCTGGCCGATCCCGCAGGCGCGCGCAAGAACACCAAAGACAACACGCCCGCCGTGATCCATTTCGAGATCGTCCCCGGCGATAAAGTTGAAGTCACGCTCGCCGCCAAGGGCGGCGGCTCGGAGAATAAATCCAAGTTTGCCGCGCTCAATCCATCGGATAGCATCGTGGACTGGGTGCTGGAGACCGTCCCCGAGATGGGTGCGGGCTGGTGCCCACCGGGCATCCTCGGCATCGGCATCGGCGGCACGGCGGAGAAGGCCATGCTGCTCGCCAAGGAAGC
>JAQTOM010000004.1:44661-56645 GCA_028713345.1 Gallionellaceae bacterium
CGGATAGCATCGTGGACTGGGTGCTGGAGACCGTCCCCGAGATGGGTGCGGGCTGGTGCCCACCGGGCATCCTCGGCATCGGCATCGGCGGCACGGCGGAGAAGGCCATGCTGCTCGCCAAGGAAGCGCTGATGGAGCCGGTGGATATTCAGGAGCTGCAGGCGCGCGGCGCGAAAAATCGCGTGGAAGAATTGCGCCTGGAGCTGTTCGACAAGGTCAATGCGCTCGGCATCGGCGCACAGGGGCTGGGCGGCCTCACCACCGTGGTGGACGTGAAAATTCTGGATTACCCCACGCATGCCGCGAGCCTGCCGGTGGCGATGATTCCCAACTGCGCCGCCACGCGCCACATCCACTTCACCCTCGACGGCAACGGCCCGGCGGTGCTTACACCGCCTTCACTGGATGACTGGCCGAAGATCGAATGGCATGCCTCCGCCGAGTCGCGCCGCGTCAACCTCGACACCGTTACGCGCGCAGAACTCGCCACATGGAAGCCGGGCGAGACGCTGTTGCTTTCCGGCAAGCTGCTCACCGGTCGTGATGCCGCGCACAAGCGCATCGCCGACATGCTGGCGCGCGGCGAAATGCTGCCGGTGGATTTCACCAACCGCTTCATCTACTACGTCGGCCCGGTCGATCCGGTGCGCGACGAAGTGGTCGGCCCCGCCGGCCCCACCACCGCGACGCGCATGGATAAATTTACCGGCATGATGCTGGAAAAGACCGGCCTGATCGGCATGGTCGGCAAGTCCGAGCGCGGCCCCGAGGCCATCGAGGCCATCAAGCGCAACAAGGCAGTGTACCTGATGGCGGTGGGCGGCGCGGCCTATCTGGTATCCAAGGCGATCAAGGCGTCGAAGGTGCTGGCCTTCGCCGACCTCGGCATGGAAGCGATCTACGAATTCACCGTGCAGGACATGCCGGTCACCGTGGCGGTGGATACGAACGGCACGTCGGTGCATGAAACCGGCCCGGCGGAATGGCGTGTGAAGATCAGCAAGATGTCCTGAAGTTACGCCTGATTTTCGTGCGGTTCACAGGCGGCTGTTAATAATGCAATCAATCGTCCGGCAGCACGAGGGTGAGGGTTTTTTCGAGGCGTTGGCCAGACCTTAGCAAGGTAACTGTGACCTTATCCCCGGCCTGATGTCTTTCCAGTATGGTCAACAGATCGTCAATGCTGGTTACCGGTGAGCCTGATATAGCGACGAGCTCGTCTCCCTGAATCACCCTGCCATCCTTCCCACGGTAGAACGGACGCAGTCCGGCCCGGCCCGCCGGCCCGCCACGCTCGACACCGATAATCACGATACCCGGCGGCAGGCGCAAGGATTGGCGCACATTGTCCGAAGCGCCATGAATACCGAGTGTCGGCCTGATGATCTTGCCATCGCGTATCAGGCGCGGCACGATGCGGCGGACTTCGTCCACCGGGATTGCAAAACCGATGCCGGAAGAAGCGCCGCTTGGGCTGTAGATCGCGGTGTTGACGCCGATCAGGCGCCCTGCGGAATCGAGCAGCGGGCCGCCCGAGTTGCCGGGGTTGATTGCGGCATCGGTCTGGATCACGCCGTGTATGGGACGCTGAGTCACCGACTGGATCTCACGGTTGAGCGCGCTGACAATGCCTGTCGTCAGCGTCTGGTCCAGCCCGAAAGGATTGCCGATCGCATACACCTTCTGGCCGACCTGAAGGTTGCCGCTCTCGCCGATGATGATGGGCTTCAGCTTTTCTTTCGGCGCTTCTATGCGCAAGACCGCCAGATCCCGATCCGGGAAAGCGCCTACCAGTTCGGCCTTCCAGTTTGTCTGGTCAGACAGCGTTACCCGCGCCGCATTGGCTTCCTGTATTACATGGAAATTGGTAACGATGTAGCCTCTCTCGTCCCAGATGAACCCGCTGCCCGTGCCACGCGGGATCTGCATCACATCAAGCGTGAAGAGGTTGGTGGCCAGCTCAAGCGTGGTGATATGCACGACTGAGGGCGATGCAGCCTTGAATACCGCGATATTGTTCAACTCATCCGGCGCCAATGCGCCACGGGCCGTGGCTGGACGCAACGGCAATCCCTGCGGCGCAGCCATGCACGGATTGAAGGAGAGCAGGAATAGAAGCAGTGCAGCCCCAGCCAGTTTACTGCGCCCGAACTGGTGTTGACATGGGTTGCCAGGAGAGTGCGTTGTGTGCATTCGATCAGCCTTTGATGATTTGATCCATATGTTTTCCCAGGAAGCGCAAAGAGCAAGCAGGGTGAACAATATAGACGAAACTCTGGTTTTCAAGGAGTTGAAAAGGACGGTGCATACCCCTATATCGGGAACCGCAGACACTCACACATGGTCTGACTGGATCGTGAATGTCCTGGCAAAAACCGGGGGCTTGTGTTTATCTTTTCCCAGAATGAGGTTAAAAATGAAATCGAGGAAACTGGTATCTTTCATTACTCCTGCCATTATAACCATCGCTGTTACCGCTGCCGTGGTTATCGGTTACAACACACATGCACATTTTGGCAACTTGTCCATCTCCACGGCACATGCCTCTTCCAACGAGGCGGTATTCGTGGCGGTGTCTTCCCGCAACACGACAGTTACCCTGCCCGACTTTGCCAAAATTGCCGCCCAGCAGGACTCTGCTGTAGACTGCGCCACCTGTCTCGATCACCATGGCTGGCACGGTTTGGAATAGTTTATACCAAGAATGATGTGGTGTGAAAATGGTGTATGAGTCCATGTGGCAGCAGAGTGCGGCGTCAAATGTAGCCAATGAAATTGAAAATGTTACCAGATGAAAGATTAAGCAAGGACGATGCCTTCCAAAGAAATTAAAATCAGGTTGTTCGACATGGTACTCTGTTTTTCCAGGGCACTGGGTCTTCTCCATCCGGCGGTTTCCGACCATCATCTAAGGGTAGCGTACATCGCATCGTGTTTGGCCGATGAGTTAGGCCTTCCGCCTGCGGAGATGCCAGATGTGCTGATCGCCGGTGCCTTGCACGATGTCGCAGCCGTATCTTCGCCGGTGATGGTTTCCATGCTTGACCATGCGCTGACCCATTATCGGCTCGGTGACTCTGGAACTTCCGATGACCCGCACAAACATGCCTTCGAAGGCTTTGCCCTCACGCGGGATTTTCAGCCCTTTGCTCAGGCCGCATCAGCCATCCGCTTTCACCATGTAGACTGGGATTTTGGCCGGGGAAACGAGTTCGCCGGGGAGGCGGTACCCATGGTTAGTCATATTCTGCATCTTGCTGACCGTATCGCGGTACTGCCCGATGCCGGCAGGAACATTCTGGAGCAAACTGCCGGAATACGTAAAACAGTCATGACTGATTCGAAAAAGCAGTTCAAACCTGAAATCGTCGCGGCCTTTGAAGAGATTTCCATGCGGGAATCGTTCTGGCTGGATGTTGCATGCCAGCACAAGGAGACGATCATCAGGAATCATTTTTGCAAATGTGAGATTAAACTTGACCTGGAGGCGCTGGAGCAGTTGGGTAGATTATTCGGTAGGATCATCGACTACCGTAGCCCATTCACCGCAACGCATTCGAGTGGCGTTGCCGCCACAGCCGAGGCATTGGCACAGCGCCTTGGCATGTCATTCATGGAAAGCAAGCTACTCAGAGTTGCTGGTTACCTCCACGACATCGGCAAGCTCGTGGTTCCGGTCGAAATACTGGAAAAGCCGGGAAAGCTGACGGATGAGGAAATGTTTATTATCAAGCAGCATCCATACCATACTTACCAGATTCTCTCGACAGTTCCGGGCTTGGAAACAGTGAATACCTGGGCCTCGCTGCACCACGAGCGGCTTGATGGAGAAGGCTACCCGTTCCGCCAGCAGGAAATCCCGCTTGGATCGCGCATTATCGCAGCAGCCGACGTTTTCACCGCAATCACAGAGGATCGGCCATATCGCAAGGGAATGGATCGGGCGCAATCCATTGATGTCCTTGATCGTCTGGTTCTTGATCGTGCAATCGATGGGGATGTTGTCGCAATGCTGCGGAGCAACTTCGATGAATTTCATTTCATCCGCAGCTTGTCCCAGCAACCGGCCTAACCCAGATTAGCGTTCCGGTTGCCACAGCTTAAAGTAGCGTGCCAAGGTTGATTAATCTGCGGCAGGTTGTTTTGAAGTGACCAGGCGCAGATATCAATTCTGGTTACAGGGGATGGTAAGGTTGGAGTCAGAAAAATGTTGGGAAAAAGGCTCTTGTTGCGAATTTGTGACAGGAAGAAATAATAATTCGGGAAAGAAGGTTAGGCAGATGACACAAAATCGTTTTTTTAATTGCGAATGTAAAAATTCGATCAAGGGGTTAAATGTATGGCTGCTTTCGCTCGTGGAAAACCTTGGCCTGCTGGTGATTGCTATCGCCACCATAATAGCCATGACTGGTGAAATCATTATCATGGTGAAAGCAGCGCGCGTTACGATGGCTGACCTGTTGCTGCTTTTCCTGTATCTGGAAGTGCTGACCATGGTGGGGCTTCATTACAATACCGGAAAGATGCCTGTCCGATTTCCGCTCTACATCGGCATAGTGGCAATGGCACGTTACCTGATCGTGGATATGAAGGAGATGGATGATTGGCGCATGATTGCGGTGACCTGCTCCATCTTGTTGCTGGCGCTTGCCGTGTTCCTGATCCGTCTGGGGCATGTCCGTTACCCATATCCGGATGACGGCCAGGCCACCAAACAATGAGTCTCTCGAAAATTCTGTCCACCAAATTTGACAATAACCCCACCCTGATTATGCATAGCCTGAACGGAGCTGAAACCAAATTCATGGTCGAGCGGATCGAATCGATTCAGTGGCGCACGCCATCGCTGGCATGCTTCAGGACCACGCGTCATGCGGACTTCCGCTTCACACCGGGTCATTACGCCCGGCTCGGACTCGGTCACGACAGTGCTGTTGTCTGGCGGCCATATTCAATCGCCTCCGCCGCAAACAGCGGCCATCTGGAATTCCAGATCATCCTCGTCCCCGGCGGTGCATTCAGCGAGCTGTTCGCCAAGGTAGAAGCTGGCGACACAATCAGAGTGGATCGTCGCTGTTTCGGCTTCCTGACGCTTGATCAGATCGCACCGGGTGGATCGCTATGGCTCCTTGCTACCGGCACCGGCCTGGCGCCATTCCTCTCCATCATCGCAGATGCTGCCACATGGGTACGGCATACGCGCGTGATCCTGGTTCACAGCGTGCGCCATGCAGCCGAACTCATGCCGGACGCTATCGATGCTGCTATCTCGCGCCTGCCCGAGAGCGAGCGGCAACGCCTGAGTGTGATTTCCATCGTGACACGCGAATCTGCACCCGATGCGCTTGGCGCACGCCTCGGTGTCCTGATCCAGAGCGGCGCGTTGGAGGAGAAGGCAGGACTGGTCATCGATCCATCTGGATCACGGGTGATGCTCTGTGGCAACCCGGAGATGATCCGTGAAGTCCGCCAGTTGCTGAAAGATCGCGGCCTTGCAGCCGGACGCCGTGGCTCGCCGGGACAATTTTCTTCAGAAGGTTACTGGTCACTATAACGCCAAGTTCTTAACGTTAACGTGAAACTCGCGAAGCGAGACACTGTCCCCCTCTACCGCTTGCGGGGGAGGGATGGGGAGGGGGAACGGTCATGACGAGTTTCATTCATCAGTGGTGACGCAATCGCCATGACCGTTGGGCGGCATCCCAAACAAATATAAATAAAAATATCAGGCAAGCACCCGGCAATTCCGATCCAGTTCTACGAGATGCGACAGCAACTCCGAATGCGCCTGTATGTGGAAAATATAGCGTGGTATGTTGCGCTCGGTGGACTGTGCCATGAACGGCTCTCCCCAGAAACTCAGCAATGCTTCGGCCTCACCGTCAGCCTGGGTATCAGCGAGGATAAAGGATGAGCTCTTGCTGAGAGCGCACCAGCGCGGTTCATGCACCTTGCCTGCATCGTTGCAGGCAGCGATCTTCGGCAGGATTTCCGTTTGCCACAAGCCTTGCTGGTTTTCATCGAGAACGAATCGGATGGATGTTACCTGAGGGTTCTCGATTGCCGGGCGCAGCAGTGCGTTGAAAAGCGGCTGTGTTCTGTACATTGACAGGCAAACATTGAACAAAATTGCCTCCCCGCGCATATTGCGGGCAAACTGCTCATTTGCCGCGCGCAGTTGGCGCGGGCCAATCAGGATCACTTCTGGAGTGGCGAGGGATGCTTTGATCTTCGCCACCATTTCCTGTGTCTGTTCCACCTGGTCGGCGGTATGTTCATTGCTCTGCTTGTGGCGCATGAAGTTGAGAAACAGGAGCGCCATCAGGGCAAGTACGATGGGAAGAACGATGTGCTCATCAACGACATGGAGCAGGTGTAAAGCAATGGCTACCATGGCGGTCACTATGCCAGCGATGGCATCCCACTCATAACTGAGAAAGCGGTTTGGTTTCATGCGATCCTCAACTCAAGGCAGAGACTACAGTCTATGCCTGCCACGGAATTTTTTACAGGGGGATATTGCAAGACGTAGCCCAGAACCATTTCACCATAGAATCCACCGGATTCCGGCGGATTCGCTTCGCTTATCCGCCCATTCCACAGCAGGGGCGAATTCACCTCGCAGCGCAGCTTTGCATAGCCACTAAGCTGGCAAACAACGCCAGCAAGTCATTGGTTATTGCACCCTGTGGCTGTTCGCCCATTGTGCGTCATTCCGTGCGGATGAATCCGCACCTTATGAGACCGATTATGCAAAAACCGCTTGACCGGGAAGACGGTATCTGCAGTTAGTTGGACAAGTTCCAGGTCTGAGCCACTACATCTCATTCGTGTCTCAGAAGAAACGGCTTGCCATCGGCATCCACAAAACAATCTACCGGACCCACAACAACACAACGCGGCTGGTCATAATAGCCCACGCACTCATTGCATTTGTCGGGGTCGATTTCATAAATGTAATCACCTTCCGAGATTGCCCCGGTTGGACATTCCTTCTCGCAAAGACCGCAGTTGATGCAATCATCCGTAATGGATAACGCCATTTATTTTCTCCGTATTGATTAGTTCGTTAAATTGGTCGGGTAAGGCTCACTCGATTTATGCTGCGCAGCGTGGGTCAGACAGCGGGCTACCGGACTTGTTGCATCTGCCCTGCAAATTTTCTGTTTGCATACACTACTCAAGCCAGTTTTTTACATCCGCCATTCTTATTCCATTTTCAAATTAAAAGTACATTATTTTGCCACGTGCAAGGATGCAGGAGCGGCGGTTAGCCGCGACTTCTTTTTATTTCGCGGCTAACCGCCGCCCCGCCCAGCGTGGTTATTGCCCCGTTCAGAAATAGAATTGAAATTACCCCAACAAGTGGTTCACATGCTCGCGTTCTTCAAGCAGTTCGCGATAGCTGTTTTCCATGTGTTTGCGCCCTTGTTCGCTGATCGGCAGGTCCTGTACGATGTGGTATTGGCCCTGTTTGCACCTCACCGGAAAGCCGTAGATCACGCCTTCGGGAATCCCGTAGCTGCCGTCGGACGGCACGCCCATGGACACCCAGTTGTTGTGGTGTGCGCCGAGCATCCAGTCGTGGATATGCGAGATGGCCGCATTCGCGGCGCTTGCCGCGCTGGACAGGCCGCGCGCCTCGATGACCGCCGCGCCGCGTTTTTGCACGGTGGGAATGAATTCGCTTTCCACCCAGTCCTGGTCCGGCAGGAGGTCGCGCACCAGGGTGCCGCGAATCTCGGCATGGTCGAGATCGGGATATTGCGTGCCGGAGTGGTTGCCCCAGACGATCATCTTCTTGATGTCGTGGATCGGCTGGAATAATTTCTGCGCGACTTGTGCAACGGCGCGGTTGTGATCCAGACGCATCATCGAGTTGAAGTTATGCGGATCGAGGTCGGGGGCGTTGCGCATTGCGATCAGCGCGTTGGTATTGGCCGGGTTGCCCACCACCAGCACCTTGACGTGCCGCGCCGCATGTTCGTTGAGCAGCTTGCCTTGCGCGGAGAAAATCGCGCCATTGGCTTCGATCAGGTCTTTGCGCTCCATGCCCTTGCCACGCGGTCGTGCGCCTATCAGCAGGGCGATCTCGGTATCCTTGAACGCGGCTTTCGGGTCGTCGGTAATGATGATCTGTTGCAGCAGTGGAAAGGCGCAGTCCTCCAGTTCCATCATCACGCCGTGCAGCATCGTCTGCGCCTGCGGCAAGTCCAGCAGTTGCAGGATGATGGGTTGATCATGTCCCAGCATGTCGCCATTGGCGATGCGGAACAGGGTAGCGTAGCCGATTTGGCCAGCGGCACCGGTGATGGTAACGCGGATGGGTGCTTTCATGTTTCCTTCCTCTGGGTAGGTGATTCCGGGCAAATCTTAAAGTCGAATCATAATCGTTTTGATTTTCCCGCGCCATCGCGGGAAGCAAAGTGTTCTACTTTGCGTTGACAGCGTGTAAGATTGCACTATTCATTTGCAGATAGTGACGATGGACAAGAAACGCCCCAAACATCTCGACTTGAGCAAGATCAAGCTGCCCTTGCCGGCCCTCGTTTCCATTCTGCACCGTATCAGCGGTGTGCTGCTGTTTCTGGCTTTCCCGTTGCTGCTGCTGATGCTGCAATACAGCCTGCGCTCCATCGAAACTTACACCCAGCTGGTCGGTCTGCTGCACCACCCCTTTAGTAAACTGGTTCTGCTCGGCCTGTTGTGGGCTTCCTTGCATCACCTCTGTGCAGGCATCCGTTATCTGACGATAGACCTGGATTGGGGCGTCAAGCTGGCTCAGGCGCGCGCCAGCAGCAAATGGGTGTTATTTGTGAGCCTGGCGCTGACTGCCCTGATTGGAGTGTGGTTATGGTAGATCGCATCGTCACCGGCGCGCATTATGGCTTGCGCGATTGGCTGTTCCAGCGCGTCACCGCCGTGGTGGTGGCGGCTTACACGCTATTCATGGCAGGTTATGTGGTGCTGCATCCGAACCTGGATTACAACATGTGGACGGGGCTGTTTTCGAGCCAGGTGATGCGCTCATTCTCGTTGCTGTTTCTGCTTGCCGTATACGTCCATGCGTGGGTCGGTGTGCGCGATGTCGTGATGGACTATGTCAAACCGGCTGGCCTGCGCCTTGCCATTTATGTGGTGGTGATACTGGCGCTGCTGCTGTATGTGATCTGGTCGGTAATAATTCTCTGGAGCCTGTGATATGGCAGTAGCAAAGCGGACATTCGATGTAGTGGTGGTGGGGGCAGGCGGCTCGGGGATGCGTGCGGCCTTGGCGTTATCGGAAGCAGGGCTGAAGGTGGCGGTGCTGTCCAAGGTGTTTCCCACTCGCTCCCACACTGTGGCGGCGCAGGGCGGCATTGCCGCCTCGCTGGGCAACGTCAACCGGGATAGCTGGCATTGGCACATGTATGACACGGTGAAGGGCTCGGATTACCTGGGCGACCAGGATGCCATCGAGTTCATGTGCCGCGCCGCGCCGGAAGTGGTGTACGAACTGGAACATTTCGGTATGCCGTTTGACCGCCTCGGCAGCGGCAAGATTTACCAGCGCCCGTTCGGCGGGCACATGCAGGAATACGGCAAGGCGCCGGTGCCGCGCGCCTGCGCGGCGGCTGACCGCACGGGCCATGCACTGCTGCACACGCTGTATCAGCAGAACGTGAAGGCCAATACGCATTTTTTCGTCGAGTGGATGGCGCTGGACCTGATCCGCGACGAAGACGGCGACGTGCTCGGCGTGATGGCAATGGAAATCGAGACAGGCGAAGTGATGGCCTTTCAGGCACGCGCCACGCTGCTCGCCACCGGCGGGGCAGGGCGCATCTTCCAGTCCAGCACCAACGCCTATATCAACACCGGCGACGGGCTGGGCATGGCGGCGCGCGCCGGCATCCCGCTGGAGGATATGGAGTTCTTCCAGTTCCATCCCACCGGCGTGTACGGCGCGGGTGTGCTGATTACCGAAGGGGTGCGCGGCGAGGGCGGCTATCTGGTGAACAAGGATGGCGAGCGTTTCATGCCGAAATATGCGCCGACCGCGAAAGACCTGGCCAGCCGCGACGTGGTGTCGCGCGCCATCGCCACCGAGATCAAGGAAGGGCGCGGCTGCGGCAAACTTGCCGACCATGTCCTGCTCAAGGTGGATCATATCGGCGACGATGTGATCAAGCAGCGGCTGCCCGGCATCCGCGAGATCGCATTGAAATTTGCCCATGTCGATCCGGCCAAGGACCCGATCCCGGTGGTGCCGACCGCGCATTACATGATGGGCGGCATCCCCACCAACTATCACGCGCAAGTCGTCGCGCCCTATCATCACGGGCCGGAAGAAGTGGTGCACGGCCTGTATGCGGTGGGCGAATGCGCCTGTGTGTCGGTGCACGGCGCAAACCGCCTGGGCTGCAATTCGCTGCTGGATTTGCTGGTATTCGGGCGCGAAGCCGGCAGGCAGATCATAGAGGATTTGCAAAGCAATCCGCATCACAAACTCTTGCCTGCCAATTCTGCCGAATTTTCCCTGGCGCGATTGGCGCGGCTGGAAAATCAGAAAAACGGCGAGCGTGTCGCCGAAGTCGGTGATGCGATGCGCAAGACCATGCAGAAACATTGCGGTGTGTTCCGTTTTCCGGAACTGCTTGCCGAGGGCGTGGAGAAAATCAAACAGATCGCCGAACGTGTCGCGCACACGGAAATCCAGGACAAGAGCAAAGTATTCAATACCGCACGTGTCGAGGCATTGGAGCTGGATAATTTGATCGAGGTCGCACAGGCGACCATGATTGCGGCGGCGGCACGCACCGAAAGCCGTGGCGGCCATGCGCGTGACGACTTCCCGAACCGTGATGATGACAAATGGTTGAAGCACTCGCTGTATTTCAGCGAGGGACACAAGCTGGACTACAAGCCGGTGCGCCTGAAGCCCCTCACAGTCGAGTCATTTCCGCTCAAGGCAAGGGTGTATTGACATGCCGTCAAGCAGGCAAATCCGGATTCTGGCATACCTTAAATCGTTGAGGAGCTCATAGACACTTCATTATCGTTAGTTTGCCTGCTTCATGCAGGTGTGCGGCCTGCTCATTGGCGCAAGTGCGAGCGTACGTCGAGCACCCGTTTCACGTCACCAAGAACCTCTTCCACTACAAGAAAACTCGCGAAGAATGCATCACGGTTTGAAGATGCCGTTTGCGCTGGGCAACTTAAACCTGCTACAATTTGCCATGTTTTGCAGAGCCGGGGGCGACCTGGCTTCGACGTGGGTTGCAAAGCAGCGTAGGGCATACCGAGGACCCGCCACCTCGTAAATCAGCTGGAAAACCAATAGTCGCAAACGACGAAAAGTACGCTTTAGCCGCTTAACCGGCTAGACCTCACACCCTGCTTCCTGTGGAGGGGCTCAAGGCCGCAAGGCCGCGATGAGTGAGGTCATTTACACAGGATCGTGTCGTGCAGGGTTACTTTGTACGAAGCTAAAATTAAGGTAACTCGTTCGGTAGCAGCCTGTCGGTTGGCGTCTGCCGGATAAAATCAAACAACCAGACTAAGTATGTAGAACTGCCTGTAGAGTGCTTGCGGACGCGGGTTCAATTCCCGCCGCCTCCACCAACAAAAGAAAAGAGCTGCCCGAATGGGTGGCTCTTTTCTTTTGTTGCATAGATATTGTGCGGGAATAAAACTGCCCAAGGGAGTTCGTGGGAAAATAGCACAATGATCCCTTCCTCTCCACGACGCACCTGGACCTTCCTGCTGATCAGTTCCCTGGCCTTTTTGGGACCGTACCTTTTGGCGCCTGCCGCCTGGGACAAGAATGCGACCTACTTGCTGCTTTCCAGTCTTTACCAAGGCACACTGGTGGTGGCGGGCTTCTGGTACGGCCCCGTTATCTGCCGGGCACTCGTTGTGAAGGAGGTCGTTGCCGGGCCGTTACGTCAAGCAGTGGACTGGACTCTGGCAGAGTTGCGCAAGAGCCAAGGGCATATCCGGCT
>JAQTOM010000053.1:0-4698 GCA_028713345.1 Gallionellaceae bacterium
CCATGCTATCAAACCTGCGAGTAATCCGTCATCCCCCCCTGCGGTTGTCACCACATCGCGCCATCCCAGTTCGTGTGCGGCTCCGGCGATGCGCGTGTGCGGCACAAACAGAGGAACGCTGGAGAGCAGTACCCTGTTTGGCTCATCGAGCATATCCCAAAGGTGGCGCAGAGCCTCGCTGCTGGTCACGGTAATGGCATGAGGGACGGCGGCGAGTAATGTACTGACATCCTGTTGTGGTTGGGTACGCCGATAGCAGGCAGCATACTCCACCATGGCGCCACGCGCCTTGAGTGTATCGCCCAGCAATTCGCGGCCGCCGTCGCCTCGAAATATCACCACGCGCCAGCCCGCCACCTGCTGCAACTCGGGCAGCGCCAATAGCGCCTCGCTGTCGAACCTGTCCTGCGGCGCGATGACTTCCTTCACGCCCAATTCGCGTAGCGCCAAGGCGCTGCCCTGCCCCACCGTGGCGATTTTTAATGCCCCTCTCCCTCCGGGAGAGGGGCTAGGGGTGAGGGTCACGTTCGCCGCACGGATGGCTTCCATGCCGTAACGCACCGCATTGGGGCTGATGAAAATGGCGAGATCGAATTCGTGCAGGCGCGCGATCAGTGCGCGCAAGGGTTGTGGGTCAGCTACCGGACTGATCTCCAGCAGGGGAAACAGGATGGCCTTGCCACCAGCCTGCGCGATGCACTGCGCGAGCTGCGCAGCCTGCTCGCGCGGCCGGGTCACCACGATATTCAGGCCAGCCAGTGGGGGTGTTTCAGCCATTCAGCGCAGCGAGTATTTCGCCTGCACCCTGCGCCAGCAGATCCTGTGCCACCGCATCGCCCAGCGCTTCCGGGTCATTCACGCTGCCGGTTTGCTCGGCGCGCAGCAGGCGCGTGCCGTCGGGAGTGGCGACGAAACCGCGCATGCGCAGCTTGTCACCCGTGACTTCGGCAAAGCCGCCCAGCGGCACCTGGCAACTGCCCGCCAGCGCGCGGCTCATGGCGCGTTCCGCCAGCACGCAGGCGGCGGTGTCGGCATGGTGCAATGGTGCGAGCACGCCGACCAAGTCGGTGCGGTCGGCGCGGCACTCGATGCCCAGCGCGCCCTGCCCCACGGCTGGCAGGCTGTTTTCGCTGGAAATGATGGCGCGGATGCGTGCGCCCAGGCCCAGGCGCTTCAGGCCCGCAGCCGCGAGGATGATGGCGGCGTATTGCCCTTCATCCAGCTTGCGCAAGCGGGTCTGCACGTTGCCGCGCAGCGGTTCGATTTTCAGGTGCGGAAAGCGCGCGCGCAACTGGCTTTCGCGGCGCAGGCTGGAAGTGCCCACCACGCTGCCTGCGGGCAGCGCCTCCAGATTGGCAAAATTGTTCGAGACAAACGCGTCGCGCGGGTCTTCGCGTTCGCCGATGCAGGCCAGCATGAAGCCTTCGGGCAGATTCATCGGCACGTCCTTCAGCGAATGCACGGCGATATCGGCACGGCCTTCTTCCAGCGCGGTTTCCAGCTCTTTCACGAACAGGCCCTTGCCGCCGATTTTGGCCAGCGTGACATTCAGGATCTGGTCGCCCTGCGTGGTCATGCCCAATATGCTGACGGAGGTTTGCGGGTACAATGCGCGCAGCCGGTCACGGATGTGTTCCGCCTGCCACATTGCCAACGCGCTTTCGCGCGATGCGATCACCAGACTGGCTGGAGCAGATCGCGCATGAGATGCCTGATTCATTAGGTTTTCCTGAATTAATGTTGTGGTAGCTTGAGTTGCGCGCATTCTAACATGAGCCTGTTGCGCGGGCGTTGCTGCCGATGCTGTTGCAATGAGGGTGAATGTGATGAAACTGTTTTCCACCCCGGCCAATATTTCCAGCAAGGACGTACCACTGCGCGAGGACATCCGCCTGCTCGGGCGCATCCTCGGCGACACCCTGCGCGAGCAGGAAGGCGATGCGGTGTTTGGGCTGGTCGAGAGCGTGCGCCGCGGTGCGTTTCCGCAAGACCCAGGACGAGCGCGACCGCATCCCTCTGGAACATCTGCTGGATGCGCTCTCGCCGCGCGACACGCTGTCCGTGGTGCGCGCCTTCAGTTACTTCTCGCAACTGTCCAACATCGCCGAAGACCTGCACCGCAACTGGCCGTTCTTCCGTGGACTGCTCTCCAACATGGACATGGTGCTGTCCAAGACCGATATGGGCATCGCCTCGCGCTACGCCGAACTGGTGCCGGACGAAACCTTGCGCGGCAATATTTTTGGTGTGATTGAAACCGAATGGCAACGCACCGTGGACATGCTGTTCGCCATCACCGGCGCAACCGCCCTGCTGCAAGACAACCCCACCCTGGCGCGCAGCCTCGCCACGCGCACCCCCTACATCGACCCGCTCAACCACCTGCAAGTCACGCTGCTACAGCGCCACCGCGCGGGCGACAACGATGAAAAAGTGAAGCGTGCGATACACCTGACGATTAACGGGATTGCGGCGGGGCTGCGGAATAGCGGCTAGGGATTTGTTCTTGCCGTGGCAGTCCGGCAAACACCATTTCTAAATCATGGCTGCGCTGGCTTGCTGTCCGGCTCATGTTCGACGCGCAGTTCGCCTTTCTTGTGCACCACGCGCACGCGCTCACCGACTTTAAAGTCTTCCTTTTCCTTGACCGGCTGGGTGACTACCATACTCTTGCCTTCGTCCAGCTTGACCCAGATTTCCAGGCCGGGTATTACGCCGCTATTTTGCGCGGCATCCCCTGCCGTACCGCCGAGCACAGTACCGAGCACGGAGCCCACTGCGCCACCGCGCCCCCCTCCGACATTGGCACCCCCGATGTTACCGAATATGCTGCCAAAATAGGCGCCGGAGCCGCCGCCCTCATCCGGCAATTCAACGGCTGTGACCGCTTCCACCACGCCAACTTTTGGCGCTGCTTCCTTTTGCCCGGCAGATGAGGTGACGCCGCGCTGGCGCTCACCGGCACAGGCCACCAGCACTAACGACAACAGGGCAATTGTGAAAACACGCAGCATGGTGATTACAAACTAATGGAAAAACCGAAGTGTTTCTGGAACAGCGTAGCCAACTCAGCGCGTGTCGGCTTATGGTTCTGCCCGCCGCGGCTGGCGATCTTGAGTGCGCCCATCAACGAGGCCAGGCGTCCGGTAGTTTCCCAATCCCACCCTTGCTGGATGCCGTGCAACAAGCCGGCGCGATAGGCATCGCCACAACCGGTCGGGTCAACCAGCGCGGTCGGCTTGGGCGTCGGAATGGCGATCTGCTTGCCGTCGGCGTAGATCAGCGAGCCATCCGGACCGAGCGTGACGATCAGCGCGCGCACCATCCCGGCGATTTCATCCAGCTTCTTGCCGGTCTTGTCTTGCAGCATCCTGGCCTCGTAATCATTCGCCGTCACATAATCGGCCTGCTCGATAAACCTCAGCAGCTCGTTGCCGGAAAACATCGGCATACCCTGGCCGGGGTCGAAAACAAAAGGAATGCCCGCCTCGGCAAACTCTTCCGCATGCTGCATCATGCCGTCGCGCCCGTCGGGCGAAACGATGCCGAGCGAAACTTCCTTCGCTTCCGCGACATGGTTGAGATGCGAATGCCCCATCGCGCCCGGATGAAATGCGGTGATCTGGTTATCGTCCAGGTCGGTAGTGATGAATGCCTGCCCGGTGAAAGTCCCCGGCACATGGCGGATGTGCTGCTGGTGCAGGCCGAGCTTTTCCAAACGAGTAGCATAAGGCGCGAAATCGTCGCCCACCGTCGCCATGATCAGCGGCTTGCCGCCGAGCAGTTGCAGGTTGTAAGCGATATTGCCCGCACAACCGCCGTATTCGCGGCGCATCTCCGGCACCAGGAAGGCGACGTTCAGGATGTGAATCTGCTCGGGCAGGATGTGCTTCTTGAATTGGTCGGGGAACACCATGATGGTGTCGTAAGCCATGGAACCGCAAATCAGTGCATTCATGTTGTCCCTTATTTTTTCCAGGTCAGGTCGAGTTCGCGCGCCGCCTTCACATCATCCAGTCTGCGCACCGGTTGCGTGTATGGCGCACCCTTCACCAGTTCCGGATTCGCGTGCGCCTCGTCCCAGATTTCCTTCATCGCGGCGACGAAGGCATCCAGCGTTTCCTTGGATTCGGTCTCGGTCGGCTCGATCAGCAGGCATTCCGCCACCAGCATCGGAAAGTAGGTGGTGGGAGAGTGGAAACCCTTGTCCAGCAGGCGCTTGGCGATGTCCATCGCGGATATGCCGGTGGCGTCTTTGAGCGGCTTGGCCGACACGATGAATTCGTGGCTGGCGCGGCGTTGCGGGAAGGCGATGGTGTAGCCGACCTTGGCTAATTCCGCCATCAGGTAGTTGGCGTTGAGCGTGGCGAAATCGGCGACGCGGTGCATGCCTTCCGCGCCCAGCATGCGCGCATACACATAGGCGCGCAGCAGCACGCCCGCGTTGCCCATCCAGGCGGACAGGCGGCCGATGGATTGGGGCAGGTCTTTTTCGGTGAGCCAGCGGTATGCATCGCCGTCTTTTCCAACCAAGGGAATCGGCATGAACGGCAGCAGGCGCGGCGCGACACCCACCGCACCGGCGCCCGGCCCGCCGCCGCCGTGCGGGGTGGAGAAGGTCTTGTGCAGGTTCATGTGGATCACGTCGAAGCCCATGTCGCCCGGCTTCACCTTGCCCAGGATCGCGTTCAGGTTGGC
>JAQTOM010000053.1:4798-11760 GCA_028713345.1 Gallionellaceae bacterium
CGGTGCGCAGCAGCGAGGCGGGGATGTTGCTTACAGAAACATCGTGTTGCGGAGCCTGCGCCGCATTGCGGCGACCGGGATGGGAGCGTTCAAAAATCAGCATTGCTTGTTCCTTAAATTCATCCAACAAAACCAGTTCCTTCCCCTTTGAGGGGGAAGGCTAGGATGGGTGTGAAAGCGTTGCATAATAGAAGTCGTATTTCATGCGACTTTCTATCCCCTCCCTAACCCTCCCCCTGCATGGGGGAGGGAATAAACCACCAGCTATTTCAGCGCCGCCAGCGCCGCATCGTAGTTCGGCTCCTGCGTGATCTCTGGCACCAATTCGGTATGGATCACTTTATTATTTTCATCCAGCACCACCACGGCGCGCGCGGTCACGCCGCTCAGGGCGGAATCGGCAATCTTTACGCCATAGTTGCGCATGAAATCGCGCCCGCGCATCAGCGACAGCGTGGTGACATTTTCCAGCCCTTCGGCGACGCAGAAGCGGCTCATGGCGAACGGCAGGTCGGCGGAAATCACCAGCACTACGGTGTTGTCGAGCTTGCTCGCCGCCTCGTTGAATTTGCGCGTGGACGTGGCGCACACGGCGGTATCCAGGCTCGGCACGATGTTCAGCACCTTGCGCTTGCCGGCAAAATCCTTCAATCCCACATCCTTCAAATCCTTGCTCACCAGCGTGAAGTCCGGGGCGGTTTGTCCGACCTTGGGAAAGTCGCCGAACAGGGTGATGGGTGTTCCCTTCAGGGTGACGGCGGTGCTATTTGCAGGCGATTTGCTCATGACAGAAGGCTCCTTTAGTTGAGCGCGTGTTGCAGCGCGGTGATGTAGCGGTGTAAATCTTCTGCGGTCTTGGTTTCGGTGGCGCATACCAGGATTGCATTGCCCAGTTGCGGATAATGCACGGAAAGATCGACCCCGCCAAGCACTCCCTGTGCCTGCATGTTCGCCAATACGCCTGCGGCAGGCTTGGGCAGTTGCAGCACCACCTCGTGGAAATGCGGCCCGTGGAAAATGCGCTTCACGCCGTGGATGCCCGTGGCTTGCACGGTGAGCGCGGCGGTGTTGGCGTGCGAAGCGGTGGCCACACGGCGCAGGCCATCGGCGCCGAGCAGCGCCATGTGGATGGTTGCCGCCGTCACCATCAGACCCTGATTGGAGCAGATGTTGGAAGTGGCCTTGGCGCGGCGGATGTGTTGCTCGCGCGCTTGTAAGGTCAGCGTGAATCCCTGCTTGCCGTCGAGATCGACGGTGCGCCCGATGATGCGCCCCGGCATCTGGCGTACCAGCGCCTGCTTGCAGCACATGAAGCCGAAGTACGGCCCGCCGTTGGACAGCGGCACACCCAGCGGCTGGCCTTCGCCCACCGCGATGTCGGCGCCCTTCGCGCCCCAATTACCCGGCGCTTTGAGCAGCGCGAGCGACAGCGGATTGACCAGCGCAATCGCCAGTGCGCCCTGCGTATGCGCCCACTGCGTCAGCGCGTCCACATCTTCCAGCGCGCCGAAGAAATTCGGCTGCGGCACGACCAGTGCGGCAAAGCCGCTGCCTGCGTGCTGTTCCAGCGCCTTGATGTCCGTCGTGCCGGTTGTCGGGTCGAACGGAATCTCCACCAGTTCGATGTTTTGCAGCCGGACGATGCTGCGCGCCACGCTGCGGTAGATCGGATTGACCGAGGCGGGAATTAAAATTTTGCGCGCGCTCTTGTGCGTGCGCACCGCCATCAGCATGGCCTCGGCCAGCCCGGATGCGCCGTCATACAGGCTGGCGTTGGACACGTCCATGCCGGTGAGCGATGCCATCATGGTCTGGTATTCATACAGCACTTGCAGCGTGCCCTGACTGGCTTCGGCCTGATACGGCGTGTAGGCGGTATAGAACTCGCCGCGCGTAACGATCTGCCACACGGCAGCCGGAACATGATGCTCGTAAGCGCCGGCACCGATGAAGTTGAGCAGCGGCGCGTCCTGCGCGGCGCGTTCGCTCATCAGGCGCGTAACCTGCATCTCGTTCATGCCCTCGGGCACGGCGCTCAGCTTGCCGCTTCTGAGCACGGCAGGAATCTCATCGAACAGCGCATCAATGTCGGGCGCGCCGATGCTGGCCAGCATGGCTTTGATGTCGGGTTCGGTATGGGGGATGAATGGCATGTACGTTCCTCAAATTCCCTCACCCACCCTGTCGGGCACCCTCTCCCGCTTGCGGGAGAGGGATGGGGAGAGGGTGTTTTTTAGTGTGCTTCGCTGTCTACTGCCGCCTGATACGCCGCCGCATCCAGCAGGCCGTTCACGTCAGCCGCATTGTCCGGCTTGAGCCTGAACATCCATGCGCCATACGGATCGGCATTGATTTTCTCGGGGGCGTTGTCCAGTTCGTTGTTCACCGCCACCACCTCACCGGCGACCGGCGCATACACGTCGGAAGCGGCCTTGACCGATTCCACTACCGCACATTCCTCACCCGCCTTCAGCTTGCGCCCGACGGCAGGATTTTCCACGAACACCATATCGCCCAGCAATTCCTGCGCGTGATGGGTGATGCCGACAGTGACCGTGCCATCGGCTTCGGTCTTGGCCCACTCGTGTGAGGCGGTATATTTCAGGTTGCCCGGATTGCTCATGATGTCTCCAGATAGTTAACGATTTTTGTTTAAATCAAACCCTTGCCATTGCGTGCAAACGGATATTTCACCACCTGCGCCGCCAGCATTTTATCGCGTATCGCCACTTGTACCGTGTCACCTACTTGCACACCGTTCGGCACGCGCGCCAATGCGATGGATTTTTCCAGTGTGGGCGCAAACGTGCCGCTGGTGATCTCGCCCCCACCATGCGCGGTATGCACTATCTGGTGGCTGCGCAATACACCGCGATCCAGCAACACCAGCCCGACCAGCTTGCGCGTCGGCGGGTTGGCCAGCAATGCTGCCTTGCCGATGAAGTCGCGCTCGCTCTTCAAGTCCACCGTCCAGGCCATCCCGGCTTCCAGCGGGTTGATGGTCTCGTCCATGTCCTGCCCGTACAGATTCATGCCCGCTTCCAGGCGCAACGTATCGCGTGCGCCGAGGCCTATGGGAGGGACGCCAGCCTTGTTCAGCGCATGCCAGAACGCTTCCACTTTCTCTTTCGGCAGCATGATCTCGAAACCGTCTTCACCGGTGTAGCCGGTGCGCGCCACAAAGTATTCACCGCAATCCGCGGCCTGAAAATTCTGCAAACCTTCGCTTGCTGCCCTGGTCTGCGGCAGTACTTGCCACACCTTGGCGCGCGCATTCGGGCCTTGCACCGCAACCATCGCCAGGTCGTCGCGCGAGGTGATGGTGAGTTGTGGCGCCCCCCTATCCAACTTTCCCCCGCCAGCGGGAGAAAGGGCAACCGCCGCATCTCCCTGCGGGAGATGCCTATTGAATTCGGCAGCCTGTTCGCGCATCCACGCGATATCCTTGTCTGCCGTGCCCGCGTTTACCACGATGCGGAACCACTGCTCGGTCATGAAGTAGATGATGAGGTCGTCGATCACGCCGCCTTCCGGTCGCAACATGGCGGAGTAGAGCGCCTTTCCGGGCAGGTGTAACTTGTCGGCGTTGTTAGCCAGCAGGTAGCGCAGAAATGCGCGCACGCCATCGCCCTTGGCATCGACCACACGCATGTGGCATACGTCGAACATACCGCAGTCGTTGCGCACCTGATGGTGCTCGTCGATCTGCGAGCCGTAATTCACCGGCATGTCCCAGCCGCCGAAATCGACCATCTTTGCGCCCATGGCGCGGTGTGCTGCATTGAGCGGGGTTTGCTTGAGAGCCATGTTTGCCTTTTAAAATGAAAAGGGCGCAGCACGTTAATGTGCTGCGCCCCATCTGTCCTCGGTACCTGAGAGATTACGACGGATGTCGCGTGCCCCTTCGGTGGCCAGCCTTGCTGGCGCTCTCCAGATTTGCCTGTTCCTAATGGTTCTTTAGCCTGAGCGGTTACGGGTGTTGCGCCTTCGGCGGTGCGCCTTTGCTACCAGGCGGCACGCTCTCCCAATTGGTCTAAACGGCAGGACGAACTATACCGGAAGAGGTGGGATGACAGCAACTTAAAGGTGTTCTGAGAGCTCCAAAGCCGGAAATAAATAAAGTCGGGTCATGCCCTTAGCCGATACCACAATAGCCCGATAGCCTCATGTATGAAAATTGAGCTGTCACGCAAGCCGCCTGCACTTGGAATAAAACTGAGCAGGTCGGTTCGAAAACGGGTGGTGAAGGCGGTGGGGGCAGGGATAACGTCAAATCCGGCAGCCTGGAACGCCAGAACCGAGCGCGGCATATGCCAGGCGTGGGTGACCAGATAGATACGTTTGATCCCGGCATGTTGCAACACTTGGTAGCTATGGCGCGCATTCTCCAGCGTATTGTCAGACGTATCTTCTGTCCAGCGAACCGGAATTTTGAATTCCTGCTCCAGCACCACCTGCATCTGGTGCGCCTCTGAAGTGCTGTTGCCAAGCGGCTTGCCACCGGTGACCAGGACGGGTTTGCCGGTTTCGCGCTGCAGCCTTGCGGCATAGCGCAAGCGCGTCAGCGTAGCTCCGCTCACCGTATCCATTCCGTATTCAAGTGCGTTGAAATAAGTGCCGCCACCCAGCACTACGATGGCATCGGCAGGCTGCGCTTGCGTATCAACTTTTCCGGGCAATCCTTCCAGCAGTTGCAGCGCGCCCTCGGCAAAATAAGGGGTGGCACACAACCATAGCAGGGAGAGTGAACCGATGACCAATGCGCGCCCGAGGCGCAAATGCGAACGAATAATGGATAATCCCAACAGTGCGGCAAGCAGCAGACTGAGCGGCGGCAGCAAGAACGCGCTGATCAGGTTGGTGACGAACCAGGACATGGGATTGCCAATGCAGGATACGGAATAGCCACAATCCGCACATGATACCCGAGCATCATTTTGGCAGGCTGGTTTGGCCGAAAAAACAGGTAGTTCTTGCGGAAGTCATGAAACATCGCGCGAACATGTCTTGTACTCATAGTTACAGGCTTTCCGGGCCAGCCCGTTAACCATCTCGCTTTATTATTTATGGTGCCAAAAACGGCAATGGATTATGCGTGAGCGCAGTTGCCACGATATAAAAAAACACCAGTTGTGCCGCCACCCATGCCGCGATCCTGGCGCGCAAAGTCTTGCCGAAACGGAACGCTACCATGCCGAAACCGATGTAGAACAACAACCCGGTCACCTTGGCAGTAAGCCATGCATCCACACCGGGATATTGCCGGATGCCGATGGCAAGCGTAATGGCGCTTACCAGCAGCAGCGTATCAGTCACATGCGGGACAATTTTCACCCAGCGCTGGCGCAACATGGGTGATCCCTGCATCAGCCACACTCCACGCAGGAAAAATAGTATGTAGCTGGCAGCCACGCAAGTAACGTGAATGGTTTTTACTGTGAGCAGGTTCATAAATTCATGGACGCGGATTCACGTGTGTGCAATCCGTCTTGCTGTTAAAATGTACCGACTAGTGAGGCGCTGGTGCGGAAAACATCGGGTGGTTATCTGGCAGAAACGATCGGGGCGCCGCCAACATGTTGGCCGGGTTATAAATCAAGTGAATCCGGAACTCCCGTCTGGCGAACTGCTGCCCCCGACATTGTGCAGGCTTCATTCTAAAAGCTATTTCCGGATGCCGCAAGCACAGGCAAGGTTTAGTGCACAAATGCGAGAATCCAGGTTGTATGCATATACAAAATTGAGGGTGAACATAGACGTTATGCTAAAAACAGCATTTATCAAACAGTTCCTTGGACTCTTGCTGGTATGTTTGTCCATGTCAGCCATGCATGGCTGCAAGCTGCAGGAAGCACAGCAGTTTAAGTCCACCGATATTAGCGGGATCGATTCCGGGAAAGATTTCCGTCTGACAGATCATCTCGGACAGCAGCGTGCTTTATCCGACTTCAAGGGTAAGGTAGTAGTGCTGTTTTTCGGGTATACGCATTGCCCGGAGGCTTGCCCGAATACGCTGTCAGAGCTTGCGCTCGTAATGAAGCGTCTCGGTCCCGATGCCGACAAAATCCAGGTTCTGTTCGTAACCCTGGATCCCGAACGCGATACTCAGGCAATCTTGTCCCAATACATCCCGTCGTTTAACCCGAAATTTATTGCGCTCTATGGCACGCCGGAACAAACTGCCGCGACCGCGAAAGAATTCAGAATTTTTTACAACAAGGAACCCGGAAAAAGTCCCGGCTCCTACACGCTGGATCATTCCGTCGGAACCTATATTTACGACCAGTCCGGAAAATTGCGCCTGCATGGGAGCTATGGACAAGGTGCTGATGCACTCGTCCATGACATCAAGCTGCTGCTTAATTCATAGCGGTCATTGATCTGACAAGCAGTATGCGAAGCTGCCCTGCGCATTTGTCGTCACGCAAAATTATTTTTCCATTCACGTAACGCGGCAAATACCGCCACTTCATTGCCTGATGCAAGCTTCAGGCCGGTTTGCTGTTCCACGTTGCGAATGATTTCCTGCACAGTACAGCGCAGAAAAGGGTTGGTAGATTTTTCCAGCGCAATGGTTGAGGGCAACGTGGGGTACCCGGCGGCACGTAGCGCGCTGGCGTCTTCCTGGCGTTGTTTGAGTTGCACATTGCCCGGCTCGCAAGCCAGGGCGAAACGGATATTGGCTTCGGTGTATTCATGCGCGCAGTACACTTTTGTTTCACCGGGCAGACTTGCCAACCGTTGCAGGGAATGAAACAGTTGCGCGGCTGTTCCTTCAAACAGCCTGCCGCAGCCGCAGCCAAACAGGGTATCGCCGCAGAACACTCCGCCCGCGCCCAGATAGGCGATATGCCCGCGCGTGTGACCGGGAATATCGAGTACATCCAGCCTGACCCCCAGCTCCGGAATTTCTACTGCATCGGCTTCGCCGACAGCGCGGCTGAGGCAGGGAATATCTTCCT
>JAQTOM010000054.1:0-2579 GCA_028713345.1 Gallionellaceae bacterium
GCGTCTGGAACACGGCGAGTCGCGTGCAGTCGAGATTAATATTTCCCTTCCCCTCGCCGCATGAGTCAATGGCCGTCCATCAAAGCCCGCCGAACTTTCCCATACGCCAATGCAGCCACATGAATTACAATTAATGCCATCTTTTAGAACAGCCATCTGAATCCATGTTGCTCTGGTTCGTAATCGCCTATTGGATCATTTCGGTCGGGATCGGCATCTACGCCGCTACCCGCGTCCACAACACCAAAGACTTCGCCATCGCAGGCCGACAACTGCCTTTCTATATGGTCACCGCGACCGTGTTCGCCACCTGGTTCGGTTCGGAAACGGTGCTCGGCATTCCCGCCACTTTTCTCAAGGAAGGCCTGCATGGCGTAGTGGCCGACCCGTTCGGCGCCTCCATGTGCCTGATCCTGGTGGGGCTGTTCTTTGCGGCCCCTCTTTACCGCATGAACCTGCTGACCATCGGCGATTTCTACAAGAAGAAATATGGCCGTAGCGTCGAGACGCTGACCACGCTTGCCATCGTCATTTCCTATCTCGGCTGGGTGGGCGCACAGATCACCGCGCTGGGCCTGGTGTTCAATGTGGTGTCCGGCGGCGAGATCAGCAAGATTACCGGGATGTGGATCGGCTCCGGCACCATCCTCATCTATACCGTCTTTGGCGGCATGTGGGCAGTGGCCATCACCGACTTCCTGCAGATGATCATCATCGTCATCGGCATGCTGTATATCGGCGGCGAGGTAAGCGGCATGGTTGGAGGCGTGGGCGTGGTGGTGGATCATGCCATGCAGGCCGGCAAGTTTGAATTCTGGCCTGCGCTCGACATCAAGGCGATCATCGGTTTCATGGCTGCCTGGGTCACCATGATGTTCGGTTCCATCCCGCAGCAGGATGTTTTCCAGCGGGTGCAGTCGGCGAAAACGGAAAAGATCGCCATCTGGGGTTCAGTGTTGGGCGGGTGCCTTTATTTCATGTTCGCCTTCGTGCCGATGTTTCTGGCCTATTCGGCGACCCTGGTTGACCCGAAGATGGTGTCTGAGCTGATTGATGCAGACCCGCAAATGATCCTGCCCAGCCTGGTAATGCAGCATGCCCCATTGTTTGCACAAGTGATGTTCTTCGGCGCACTGCTCTCCGCCATCAAGAGTTGCGCCTCGGCGACACTGCTGGCGCCGTCGGTCACGTTTACCGAAAATATCCTCAAGCCGGTGGTCGGGCACAGGTTGTCCGACCACAAGCTGTTGCTTGCCATGCGCAGCGTAACGGTAGCCTTTACCATCCTGGTTACCCTGTATGCCATAAACTCGAAGGCCAGCATTTTCAAGATGGTCGAGAACGCCTACCAGATAACCCTGGTGGCGGCCTTCATCCCGCTGCTCGCGGGGGTTTACTGGAAACGTTCCAGCAACCAGGGGGCGTTGGCTGCGATCTTCTGCGGCCTTTCGGTTTGGCTTGCCACAATCATTTTCGGGCCTGAAGACCCATTCGTCCCGGCGCAGTTTGCCGGACTCATCGCCAGCGCCATCGGCATGGTTGCAGGCTCGTTGCTGCCCAGCATAGTGGGTAAGGAGTTACCGCAAGAACCGGAACATGCCGTGCTGCATCACCACGCCGCAAGCCACACCGAGCATGTGGCGGAACATCCGCATCACCATCCGCCGCATCATGGTAAGCCTGAGTGAGGGAATTCATTTAAAGCTTAAGCCTTGGCAATGTATCCAGCCTCTTCAAGCTCGGCAAGGCTCTTGCTCACCTGTTCCCTTGATAACCCCGTCTTGTATTCAATGGCATCCAATCCCAGTGTTGCAGTGCCTTGGATCTCGCTGTCATAAAGCGCATCAATCTTAAGCACCTTGTAAACCGATACCGCATTATTCTTGAGTTTTGTTACTTCCTCATTAGAAACCAGGTTTTTTACCACATACACCCCAGTATCCTCTGTGCTGTCTAGTCTGGTTTGCTGCTTATTGGCTTCCATGATGTCTCCTGTTTTTGGGTTTATGAGGTTAGATTATGCTTTTCAAGCAGGTCTTCATTTATTGCAAAAACAACACCGCAGTTGGAGCCGCCAAAAGAACAACCTGGTGGAAGCTGCAATGCGGAATGGCTGGGTTTGCGACCGAACTGTGACCGGAATTCAAGATTCTCTATGACTACCAGTGTGTACTGAATTATACTGGAGCGGGCGATGGGAATCGAACCCACGGCTCTAGCTTGGGAAGCTAGGGTATTACCATTATACGACGCCCGCATCGTGTAAAATGAATGTTACCTTAACTCGGCAAGAAGTTGAAAGTGATTTCAGTCTCCATCAACGGCGAAACGCGCCGCTTCGACACATCCATTAGCATTGCCGTGCTGCTCGAACAAATGCAGTTGGGTGGCAAGCGTATCGCTTTGGAATGCAACGGTGAAATCATGCCGCGCGGGCAATTCAACCAACACCTGCTGGCCGACGGCGACAGACTGGAAATCGTCGTCGCGGTCGGCGGCGGCTAACCAATGACTTATTCATCGTCTTTTGATGAATTAGTCAGATGGCTATGCAGAGCTAACCAATGACTTATTCATCG
>JAQTOM010000054.1:2679-11606 GCA_028713345.1 Gallionellaceae bacterium
GCTAACCAATGACTTATTCATCGTCTTTTGATGAATTAGTCAGATGGCTATGCAGAGCTAACCAATGACTTATTCATCGCTTTCTGATGAATTAGTCAGCTGGCTATGCAAAGCCGGATAACTACGGAACATATTCATGAATAACGACACACTGCTCATTGCGGGCAAAAAATATAATTCGCGCCTGCTGGTCGGCACCGGCAAATACAAGGATTTCGCCGAGACCAAGGCGGCCATCGAGGCCAGTGGCGCCGAGATCATCACCATCGCGATTCGCCGCAGCAATATCGGGCAGAACCCGAACGAACCGAACCTGCTCGACATCCTGCCGCCGTCGAAATACACCCTGCTGCCCAACACGGCGGGCTGCTACAGCGCAGACGATGCAGTGCGCACCTTGCGTCTGGCGCGCGAGTTGCTGGACGGGCACAGCCTGGTCAAGCTGGAAGTGCTGGGCGACCCGCAATCGCTTTACCCCAACGTGGTGGAAACCCTTGCCGCCGCCAAGACATTGGTGGCGGACGGTTTTCAGGTGATGGTGTACACCTCGGACGACCCCATCATCGCCAGGCAACTGGAAGACATCGGCTGCATTGCCATCATGCCGCTGGCTTCGCTGATCGGCTCCGGCATGGGCATCCTCAACCCGTGGAATCTGCAGCTCCTCATGGAGCGCGTGCAGGTGCCGGTAATCGTGGACGCGGGTGTGGGCACCGCCTCGGATGCGGCTATCGCCATGGAACTCGGTTGCGGCGGTGTGCTGATGAATACTGCCATCGCCGCCGCGCAGAATCCGGTGCTGATGGCCTGCGCCATGAAGCAGGCCGTGGAAGCGGGACGCGCGGCATTCCTGGCCGGACGCATGCCAAAGAAGCTATACAGTGCAACACCCAGCTCACCGACGCAGGGGATGATCGGACGTCCATGATTCTGAGCCTGCGGCTCGGCCCAGCTTGAACTTCTCATCCCCGCAAGGGTAAAATTACCCGAGTCGAAGCATCCGGACAACGCAGAATTTTCCTGAATTGAGTAATCCCATGACTACCAGTCCGATCAAATCCGTCCTTATCGTGGACGACAGCCGTGTCGCGCGGATACTGATCCGAAACATCATTCTCAGCATCCATCCGCACTGGATTATCACCGAGGCCGTCAATGGCAAGGAGGCGATCGAACGGGTCAGGGTAGAAACACCCAATTACGTCACCATGGATTACAACATGCCGGACATAAATGGCATCGAGGCGGCGCAACAGATTCTGCAATATGCCCCACGGACGATCATTGCGCTCTTCACAGCCAACGTCCAGGCCAATACGCATGCACAGGCCGAGAAACTGGGGATCGGCTTCGTGGACAAACCCGTTACAGTCGAGAGAATCAACCAGGCTCTGGCATACTTTGACAGCCGGTCATGACATTCGACCTGTCTGAGCTTCAGCGTGATGCGCTAATCGAGATTTTCAATATCGGTGTGGGGCAGGCCGCCAGCAGCATGAGCCAGATCGTTGGCGAGCCGATAGTCCTTTCCGTTCCGGCAGTAGAAATCCTGTACGGCGACAATCGGGCAGATGCGATAAACATGCTCACTCTCAGCCCGCGCATCTGTGCGGTATCACAAGACTTTATCGGCAACATCAGCGCCAGAGCCTTCCTCATTTTTCCTGAAGGGAAAACCCGTGAAATCGTGCGCCGCATGCTCGGCGATTCGGTCAGCACAGATGAACTGAGCGAGATGGAGCAGGAGGCGTTAAGCGAAATCGGCAACATCATCCTGAACTCATGTATGAGTTCATTGTCCGATGCGTTTCAAACGAGCTTCTGTTGCACGCCCCCGGCATACCATCTGGGCGCGACCGATGAAGTTCTGCCAATAAACGATCCACAAGAGGGAGACTTGTTGATGCTATGCCATATAGACTTTTCCATGCCCGAGGCGCAAATTAACGGTTATCTGGTTTTCCTGATGACCCTGTCCTCCTTCAACGCATTGGTCAAGCAAGTGGATCAGTTTCTATTGGGTATCGCCTGAACAGGCGATAGCAGCCGCTCATGACACTGCACATATCAGATATCCAGAAGAATGCCCTGATCGAGATATTCAATATCGGCGTGGGGCAAGCCGCCAATAGCTTGAGCCAGATTG
The DNA here is from genome assembly GCA_028713345.1 of Gallionellaceae bacterium. Taxonomy (GTDB): domain Bacteria; phylum Pseudomonadota; class Gammaproteobacteria; order Burkholderiales; family Gallionellaceae; genus JAQTOM01. Next base: position 4,826 of record JAQTOM010000054.1, read on the forward strand.
TCGGAGAAGTCATTACTCCTTCCGTCCCTACAATCGCAATCTTGCACAGCGACGACCAGGCGGACGCGATAAGCACGATCACGCGCAAGCCGCGCATCTGCGCGGTCTCACAAGATTTCACCGGCGGTTTCGATGCCAGGGCATTCCTTATTTTCCCTGAAGGGAAAACCCGTGAAATCGTGCGCCGCATGCTGGGTGAGTCGGTCAGCGCTGACGAGTTGAGCAAGATGGAACAGGAGGCGTTATGCGAAATCGGCAACATCATCCTGAACTCATGCTCCAGCGCCCTGTCCGATATCCTGCATATCAGCTTCCACAGTTCCATACCAGCTTACCACCTGGGTTTTGCCGATGAAATCCTGTTCGCCCATTCTGCAAACAATGATGATTTGCTGATACTCTGCCATATTGATTTTTCCATTCCCAGTGCCAGAAGCGACGGCTATCTGGTTTTTTTGCTCAGTCCGCCATCATTCAACATGCTGACCAGACAGGTCGAACAATTTTTATTGGGCATAGACTAGCGACGCATGGAAACCACAGACACCACCGCATTGGCAGAAAAGTTCTATATCTGCACTGCAGCTGCCCATAAAATAAACATTGGCGCGGTGGTGCTTAACAACGCCGGTGAAATATGGTTCTGGAATCGCTGGCTTGAAGAGAAATCGGGTTTGCCTGCCGGAACGGCAGTCGGCAAGATGTTCCTGGAGCTGTTCCCTGAATTGAATAACAGCCGTCTCGCATCGGCAATTAATGCCGCCTTGAAGTACGGTCTGACTTCGCTGCTTTCACAATCGCTCAACAAGGCTCCGCTGCCGCTTTTTGAGAACCCGTCAAACCGCAAGGAACGCTTGCAGCAAGCGATCCATGTAACCTCGATTGAATCCCAGAATGGTGAACATTTCTGCCTGATCCAGGTAAATGACATCAGTCTGGCCGTCAAGAAGGAGCGTTTATTGCGTGAGCAAGCAGAGAAACTGCGTGGCCTGGCATATATAGACGGCCTGACGGGGATACCCAACCGGCGGCGCATGGATGAATATCTCGCGGATGAATTCAGGCGTGCTGCCAGAAGCAACGAGCCCATCTCTGTCATCATGGCAGATATTGATCACTTCAAGCAATACAATGACGGTTACGGCCACCAGGCGGGTGATTTCTGCCTGCAGCGCATCGCCAATGCAATCAAGGCAGCCTTGCGCAGGCCTGCCGACCTGGTGGCTCGATACGGCGGTGAAGAATTCGCCATTGTGCTGCCGGATACGCCCATGGACGGTGCCGCTGCGCTCGCTGATGACATCCGCAAGCACGTCGAAAATCTCTCTATCACGCACGAAACTTCTGAAGTGACAGGGTGCGTCACACTCAGCCTGGGCGTATCCAGCACATTGCCGAATTCGCGGCTCTCGGAGGGCGCCCTGCTGAGCCAAGCCGACAGCGCCCTGTACCTGGCCAAGCTAAAAGGCCGTAACCGTGTCGTCATTTATCGCGAGCACCCACAGGTTTAAAGCACGGCGCAGTTTTTATGTCACAACATACACACATCCGCAGCTTTGTGCTGCGCCAGGGGCGCGTATCCAGCGCACAGCAGCGCTACTACGACACCCTGATGCCGCGCTACGGCGTGGCCTATGCAACCAGTCAGCTTGATCTGGCCTCTGCCTTTGCCAGGACCTCACCCAAAATACTCGAGATCGGCTCCGGCATGGGCGAGACCACCGCCGCCATTGCGCAGGCCAACCCGCAAAATGATTACCTCGCCATCGAAGTGCATACGCCAGGTGTGGGCAGCCTGCTCAAGCAGATCGGCGAAATGAATCTCTCCAACATCCGCGTCATCCAGCATGATGCGGTGGAAGTGCTGCGCGACATGCTGGCCGACAATGTGCTGGACGGCGTACACATCTTTTTCCCCGACCCGTGGCACAAGACGCGCCATAACAAGCGTCGCCTGATTCAGCCGTTGTTCGTGGCACAACTGGCAAAGAAACTCAAACCCGGCGGCTACATCCACGTCGCCACCGACTGGCAGGACTACGCCAAGCAAGTATTGGCGGTATTAAGCGCCGAACCGTTGCTGGAAAACACTGCGGCAGATTACGCACCGCGACCCGCTTACCGCCCGCTCACCAAGTTCGAGCAGCGCGGCTTAAAGTTGGGACATGGAGTGTGGGACTTGGTGTTCCGCCGGGTGGAAAATTCTGTTTTTACCTAGTCACCCCCGCAAGACTGCCGCAACCCTTGTAAATACCAGTAGTTCCGGTGAGGAGAGGCTGAAGGAACCCACTCAATTTTCAGCCCAAGTCTGACAGTAAAACCAGGCTTCTTCATCAATATGCTCTGTTGAGTCCGTCACTCACTCTATGTTTGTGCCGCCGCCGCTCTATTGCCGGGGCCTTAAGGATGATTCAGCGCTGGTTTGTGTGCCTTGTCTGCTTGGAATGGGAGGTGCGGTGTATAGTAGATGCCTCTCGCTGCTATTTCCGGGGCAGTCATGTCCGTTGAAAAAGAACTCAAGCTGTGCATCGCACCTGAGCACCTGAACAGGCTCAAGCGCCATCCCCTGCTCAAATCACTTGCAATCACCCGCGCCACTACGCGCAGGCTGCACAATGTTTATTACGACACTCCTGACCTCGACTTGCACCGGCGTGCGATGGCCTTGCGCCTGCGCCGCATCGGGCGGCAATGGCTGCAAACCCTGAAAGGCGGCGGCGAAGTACAAGCCGGACTGCATCAGCGCAACGAATGGGAAACGCCGGTGGCCGGCGAGGCACTCGACTTCAAGGCACTGGAGGCCAGTGGCAGCAAGCGCCTGCCGGGTGCCGTGCGCAAGAAACTGTGCGCTCTGTTCGTGACCGATTTTTCCCGCACCAGCCGCATGCTGGCTTTTGGGGGTGCGGAAATCGAGCTCAGCATGGATAGCGGCGAAATCAGGGCAGGGCGGAGTACCCAGTCAATTTCGGAACTGGAGCTGGAGCTTAAATCCGGTGAGCCGCTGCAACTGTTCAGGCTGGCACTGGCACTGCTCGATATCGTGCCGCTGGAAGTGGAGCCGGTCAGCAAGGCGGAACATGGCTACCGCCTGTATGCAAAGACCAAATCGGCGATTGCAAAGGCGCACGAGCTTGACCTGACAAAATGCCAGGATGTGCCTGCCGCCTTGCAGGGTATGATCTGGTCGTGCCTGTTGCACTTGCAGGCGAACGTGCCCGGTGCGGTGCACAAGCTGGATAACGAATACCTGCATCAGGTGCGTGTTGCGCTGCGCCGCCTGCGCGTGGTACTGGGCATGGTAAGTATTTTTCGCGACGATGATGCCGGATTGGCCGCATTGCGCGAGGAAGTGGCAGCGCTGTGTGTGGAACTGGGGCGCTCGCGCGAATGGGATGTGTTTGTCACGCAAACCCTGGCACCCGTGCGCACATATCTGCCCGAATACCGGGGACTGGGTGATGTGTTGCGCGCCAGCAAACAGTTGCGCGAACAACATCACGCACGGGTACAGCAAGCCTTGCAGTCACAGGACTTCCAGCGCCTGCTGTTGCGCTTCGGTGTGTGGATGAATGGAAGCTACTGGCATAAACAGCCTGCTGATAACGTGTTGAGCCTTCCTGAATTTTCCGCGCAAATTCTGCGGAAGTATGGCAAGCAGGTGATAAAACGCGGTAGAAAAATCGTGGCTGCCGATGCCAGCCAGCTGCATGCACTCCGTATCGCATGCAAGAAATTGCGTTACAGTCTTGGTCTGTTTTCCTCGTTGTATGCAAGAGTCGAGGTCAGGCGCGATTTATCCATGTTGACCGCATTGCAGGACATATTGGGCGCGCTAAATGACATTGCAGTGGCACACCGCCTGCTGGATGAGCTGGACACCGGAGTGCAACACAAGATGATTGCCATTATTCGGGGCTGGATTGAACATGACTTTTCGTCTCAAACAGCCAGGTTGCGCAAGGCCTGGAGAAAATTCCATACACATAGCACACTATGGAAATAACACACCATGCCGTTTGAATTGCACCATATCGGCTGGACGGATTGACGCCAAAATTTGGGTTAAAACAGTATCGTCAAACCCGATAAATTGAGATAATCAGAAAAAACAGATACTGCTGGGGAGAAAACTGTGGTGAGCCGCCTGAAATGGCCGTCGGCTGGTAAATTGACTGTGGCGAGATTCGATGCGGCCTGACCGGAATTTATTTATTGGGCTGTGGCTAGGTCTGGGAATGGTGCTAATAGTTGCGCTTATCGCCAGCAGTATTTATTCTTTTCATCAAACTTACCCGAATTACATTCATCAAACTATGCGTGACGAGTTCAACCCCACATTCATTATCCTGACAGTCAGCGCAGCAATATTTCTGTTCGCCTGGATGTTCGCACGTACAAGCAAGCTGACAAAAGGTATTTCTGAGAGTGAATATCGCTTCAAGCAGTTGCTCGACCATATGAGCAGCGGTGTTGTTGTGTGTCGCGCATCCCCAAACGGCCAGGAATTTGTCATTTGCGATTTTAATCTGGCTGCGGAGCGCATCGAGGAATTAAATCGCCGTGACGTACTGGGCCAGAGCCTGTCCAAAGCCTTTGCAAACTTGACCGAACTCGGCCTGCTTGACGCATTCAACCGTGTCCACCAGACAGGTAAAGCCGAACACTTCCCCATTACCTTATACCAGGATGAACATATTACCGGATGGCGCAACAACTACCTCTATAAACTCCCCAATAATGAAGTTGTATTGATTTACGACGATGTCACCAGAATCAAGCAATCTGAGGAGCGTGTGGATCATCTGGTGCACCATGACACCCTTACCGACCTGCCCAATAGATTATTGCTAACTGACCGCCTGCAACAAGCCATCACCCAGTCCAAGCGCGAGCGGACTTACACGACGTTGATGGCGCTGAATCTCGATCAATTCAGGCCGGTCAACGATGTTTTCGGATACGATATTGGCGACCAGTTGCTCAGGGAAGTGGCCGGGCGTTTACAGTATTGCATTCGCAAATCGGATACCGCGGCACGTGTAGGCGGGGACGAATTTTTTATATTGTTGCCATTAATTGAAGAAGAGCGTGATGCCACAATAGTCGCTGAGAAGATCCGGCTTGCCCTTAGCGAACCGTTCAATCTGGACGGAAACGACATTTATGTCTCGGCAAGTATTGGCATCGCTGTTTTTCCGAGGGATGGAGACACCTGCAAGCGGCTGATCAAGAATGCCGATATCGCCATGTATCATGCGAAAAGAAGTGGTGGAAATGTCGCTGAATACTACCTGCCCGGGATGACATAAATATCATTACCAACGGCGTGCCGGCACTTGATATTTCGCCGAAACAGCAGCGGACAGCCTGATTGAACCATGCACTCAACCCCCGACATACCCTCTTCGGCAGCCTCCCCAGAAGACCAGGCTTACGCGAAAATACAGGCCAGCGTTCAACGTACGCTTGAACAACTTGTCTCTGAAACAGAAGAAACAAAAAAGCACATTGCAGACCAGGGGCATGGAAGATCGAGAAAGACGGCAACCCTTATCGCGAAGCGGTGCGTCGCGGCAATCGAAAATGTACGCAACACCATCAGCAATCAGTACTACTGGGTAATAAGCGAAGTTCCTGACGTGAAGCAACCACTGATTAACCGCCTGATGTTGAATGCCCAGAACCACCTGCAAAAGGCGCTTCAAGCAGCGGAGGATCAATTGCGGACTACCACAATGCTGGTTAAAAACCCTTTGCTATTCGATGAATTTTACCCCGACCTGTCAAAATCGTATGAAAAATCCCTGGTGATTGTCCGCAAATACGTTGATTCCTATGCGGATCAGAAGTATTGGTCAAGCTGACAAAAACCTCGATGGCAGCTTTGCTGCAACCACCGGTGATGCGGTAAACGGATTATTTCTTTCCAGTACGCGGCAGGTTAATGCGGCGCGCACCGTCATAGCGGCTTTGCCAATAATGCTCATGCATATTGGCCAGCGAGATTGCCTTGCCCTTGCTGGGCGCATGCACAAAACGATCCTCGCCCACATAGATTCCCACATGTGAAAACAGTTGTTTCTGCGTATTAAAAAATACCAGGTCACCAGGGCGAAGCTGATCCACCTCCAGTGATTCTCCGGTACGGCTCATTTCCAGGCTGGTACGCGGCAGTATCCATCCTGCCGATTTCTGGAATACATAGCGCACGAAACCGCTGCAATCGAAGCCCGTTTCAGGTGAATCCCCGCCGTGCCGGTACGATGTATCGGCCAGGCTTATCGCAAAAACCGCCAAGTCATTCATGGCATCATTTTGCGTGCCGGCCATATTGTAATTGGCGGCAGGTGTGTCCTGGTGTGTGGTCGTACACGCACCGCAAAGCAGTAATAACAGAATAGTCAAAAATCTCTTCATGAATCGTGTCCTGTTAGTGCAGCGCTACCTGCAAAACATCCTGCCCCCTTAGTTGCACTTCATATCGCAGACTTATGACGGTTGTTACCAGACAGCATCCCGTTCCTGGTAGTAATTTTAACATTGACTTGATTATCTTCCAGTTTGAACCATCGTTTCTCCTGTGCAAAGCGCTTGGCACCCACCATCAATCTCTGTATGTGCGTCACGGCCAAGCTGACTTTGACATCGAACTCACTCAGTATTTTCCGCAGAATTTAGGGTAAAATGCGCCCTTATCGGTAAACCCAAGGTAAGGGGTTATCAGCAGTCTGCCCAGCAGGTTACGGCACCGTAGCCAAAACTGCTCATGCAAAATCTGGAA
>JAQTOM010000005.1:0-7008 GCA_028713345.1 Gallionellaceae bacterium
TGAGAGAGTCGGTAGTAAGCTGGGATCGCAATTGCAGAACTTGAATTGACGGGCTGTGCTGCCATATCGTTCATTACGAAAACCGCCCCTACCATCATCAACCCTACACGAAACTTACCCATATTCATGCCACCCTTCTGAATATTTCTATCGCGGATTCAAATTTGAAGTGCAACGCCTGACTTGAAGAATATCTGAGCACGAGCATGAGGGTCGGGTCTTGCATTAACATATCCCACGGTGCTTCTCCGTTGAAACGTCTTCAGTTGCCATGGGATTTTTGCAGCGCCTCGGCCAACTGGTGCACCGTCATGGCGTAGAAGTCGCTGTTGTTGTAGCGGGTGATGACATCGAAGTTTTTGAAGGCCAGCCAGTATTCCTTGCCGTTTGCCACGGTGAATTCCATCAGGCGCGCGGTTTGGTCTGCCGCAACCGGGTTCTCCAGCGTCACTCCAACCGCCGCCCATTCGGCCACGGTGCGCGATCCAGGCAAGCTTGCCGCATCTTCCGCAGTGTGTACGCGCGCCGCAACCGGCGCGCCGCTCACCCAGCCATATTGCCTGAGGTAATTCGCCACGCTGCCGATGGCATCTACCGGGTCGCGCAGCAAATCAATCTTGCCGTCGCCGTTGAAATCTACCGCATACGTGCGATAGCTGCCCGGCATGAATTGCGGGATGCCCATTGCGCCTGCATAAGAGCCTTGCACCCTGGATAACTCAAACTCCTGGTCGCGCGCCAGCAGCAGGTATTGCTCCAGTTCGCTGCGGAAGAAATCGGCGCGGCGCGGATAATCGAATGCCAGCGTGGTCAACGCATCCAGCACGTTGAATTTGCCGCTGTTGCTGCCGTACAGGGTCTCCACACCGATCAGCGCGACGATAATTTCCTGCGGCACGCCATATTGCTTTTCCGCGCGCTGCAGGGCTTCCGAATGAAGCTGCCAGAATTGCAGCCCCCCGCCGATGCGCTTGTCGCTAATGAAAGCGGCACGGTACTCCGGCCATGGCTTGAGGGTGGCCGGCTTGGAAATGGCGTCGATAACCGTTTGGCGGTGGTGCGCATGCTGGAATATCTGCACCAGATCATCGCGTTTGAACTGGTGTCTTGCCACCATTTCGTCAATAAACTGCGGGATGCCCGGCAAGTCTGCCGCATCTGCGCCTGGCAAAACAATAAATAGCAGCAGCAGGGCTGAAGATGGGCGCAGATTCATGGGTGCGCATTTTACTCGACAGGCAGACTTGCTACTGCTAAATTTCGCCCTCATTCCCAATCTGAGCAGAAAGCCTTGTCATGGAAAAATGCACCCATCACCACCGCCTCCTCATCCTCGGCTCCGGCCCCGCCGGCTACACTGCCGCCGTCTATGCCGCGCGCGCCAACCTCAAGCCGGTGCTGATCACCGGCATGGCGCAAGGCGGGCAACTGATGACCACCACCGAGGTGGACAACTGGCCTGCCGACTTCAATGGGGTGCAAGGACCGGAATTGATGGAGCGCTTCCGGAAGCATGCGGAGCGCTTCGATACGCAGATCATCTTCGACCACATCCATACCGCCAGGCTGGAACAAAAACCATTTCTGCTGGAGGGTGATGCAGGCTGCTACACCTGCGATGCGCTGATCATCGCCACGGGCGCTTCGGCGCAATATCTCGGCCTGCCCTCGGAAGAAAAGTTCATGGGCAAGGGCGTGTCCGGCTGCGCCACCTGCGACGGCTTCTTTTATCGCGGGCAGGATGTGGCCGTGATCGGCGGCGGCAACACGGCGGTGGAAGAAGCATTGTACCTGGCCAACATCGCGCGCAACGTCACGCTGGTGCACCGGCGCGACTCCTTCCGCGCCGAGCGCATCATGATTGACCACCTGATGGAAAAGGTGAAAGAAGGCAAGATCACGCTGCAACTGCACCAGGTGCTGGATGAGGTGCTGGGCGACGACAGCGGCGTGACCGGCATGCGCATCAAGCATGTGCAAACCGGCGCGACGCAGGACATCGCGCTGACCGGCGTGTTCATCGCCATCGGCCACAAGCCCAACACCGAACTCTTCACGGGACAACTGGAAATGGACAACGGCTACCTCGTCACGCGCGGCGGCCAGGCCGGCAACGCCACGGCAACCAGCATTCCCGGCGTGTTCGCGGCGGGCGACGTGCAGGACCAGATATACCGCCAGGCTTGCACCAGCGCGGCCACCGGCTGCATGGCGGCTCTGGATGCGGATAAATACCTGAACGGCTAACCACGGAAGACACGGTATACGCAAACGTTAAGGGATTATGAAAAAAAACAAGGAACAGCCCGCACCCATTGATGCCGAGCTGTTCCGGCAGTCACTGGACGGCGTCATTCCGCTGGCGCCATCCGACCGCGTAACGGCTCACCCGCCCCCTGTCCGCGCAACCCGCATCACCCAGAAAACAGAACCCGTAAAAATCCAGGACAACCTGTCCGATCATGGCGCCGGGGACGTGCCGCTCACCGAATTCCTGCGCGATGGTTTATCGCGCATGACCCTGCGCAAATTGCGGCGCGGGCAACCTCCCATACAGGACAGCCTCGACCTGCATGGCCTCAACAGCGATGCGGCGCGCAAGCTGCTGCTGGAATTCCTGCGCGATGCGGCACAGCACGGCCTGCGTTGCGTGTGCGTGATACACGGCAAGGGATGGCATACGGATGGCGGCGAAGGAATCCTGAAAACCCGCGCGCGCCACTGGCTGACCCAATGCGCGGAAGTGCTGGCATTCTGCGAAGCGCCGCCGCACGAGGGAGGGGGAGGGGCAGTGAAGGTGTTGCTGAAGGCCAAGGGGCAGGCTCACGCCTGAAGGGCGGCAATGTGCCTGCTCTTTACCACGGCGCTCGATAGGCGCCGTTTGCATTCCTTGAACGCGCAACGGCGGGTAGAAAGCCTTGGCGCGGTGTTTGGCGCAAGAGCGCGGCATGGATGATGCGGCAGTCCACGCCGCACTACTCGGTATCTCCACCCGTATTTATTGGACGATGTGATTATAGGTTCGGCACACTTTATCCATGAATCCGTTCGCATTGAGCCTGTCGAAATGTGTACGGATTCATGTGCTTCGACATGCTCAGCACGAACGGTGGTTTAGTTTAATCCGTGCCGGATCAATAGTGAGGTGGAAGAAAAAGCGTGAGTGAACATGCTGGCCTGCGTTGCACGAGTCGTGAAATAGGCCATTCGCCCGTGCTCAGATGCAACCCGTCGGTTTGGGCAGCCCGGCTACCTTGCACGCCTGCTTTCCCGGGCCGTAGGGAAACAGCTCGTAGAGGTATTCGCTGTTGCCTTTTTCCGGGCCCAGCCTTTTGCCGATTGCCTTTATCAGTACGCGAACTGCCGGAGCGATCCGATATTCCTCGTAATATTCGCGCAGAAAATTGATGACTTCCCAATGCTGATCGGTCATCCTGATATTTTCCAATTGCGCGATGCGGTTGGCGACATCTGTGTTCCAGGCGGCGAGATTGACGAGATAACCTTCCTCATCGGTTTCGTAGTTTTCTCCGTTGACTTCGATGCTGGGCACGAGGTTTCTCCTATTGAACTATTCGAGTCAGAGCCAGGATTGGCAGTTTTTATTGGCGGCGACGAGATCGACAAAGCCGCCGTAATCGGCGGTTGAAACGCCTTCGATGATGCGATCGGCCAGCCCGCGCGCTTCCAGATCGGGAAGCAAGACATGTATTTTCAGGCGACTCATCGCTGCGCGCACTTTGCCTTCGACGGCATTGCCTTTGGTTGCGGCATAAACCGCATCTTCGATGAGCAGGATATCGCCGGATTCGGCAATGTGCAGGCAAGAGTCGAGCGAGCAATTGCCAAGCGGCGATTTGTTGATGATGTGCAGCATTTCTGATTCTTCCCCAGGTAAAATTTATTAGAAACTCAAGACGACATCCTGCTGATCCATCAGAACTCCCATTTCCCTGCTGCCCAGCACGGTAACGCCGACCAACAGGTCTTCCTCGGTCAGGCCGCGCGCCTCCAGCGCCTCTTTTTCGACATAGAGTTTTTTTATATCGTGGTCCTCCAGCGCACGGTAAGCGGGGGAAAAATTCCTGGTTTCGATGCCCCGGGTCTGCTGGCCCTTCTTCAACTGATAAACGCCATCATCGAGGAACGCCAGCGATACATCCTGATCGAAAGCGGCGGTGATGAGCACGAGTTCCAGCGCCTCGAGCGCGTAAATCGTGCCATATGGCGCCTTGCGGTTGACGAACATAAATTTTTTTACAACGCTCATTTTCTTACTCAGTCGCCGAAGACAATCATACGATCAGCCTGTATCCCGGCTTCGACCATTTGCCCGAGGCCGGAAATGCGGAATCCATGCGCCAGGTTTTCGTCCCTGATACCGCGACGCAAAGCTGCTGCAACACAAACGACGAGGTCGATATTGTACTCCTCGGCCAGCTTGCTCCAGCGGTTCACGATGTTGCGGTCATCCTGCGGCGGCTCGGTCAGTCGCGAGGCATTGTTGACGCCATCGTGATAGAAGAAAACGCGCCATATCTCATGCCCCTTCTCGATTGCAGCCTTGCAAAACAGGTAAGCCGAATCGCTGGCCTGATGTTGATAGGGTCCTTCGTTGATGACGATGCCGAATTTCATAGGTTGACCTTGCTCCCGTATTCCGTATCTCTTGACGATCTCATTGCGTGTCATCCTTGTGGCAAGCCGTGTGGGGAAACAGCCAAAGTGTGCATTCATCGGATGATGCGCCCAGGAAGCCGGCAATTTTTTGTGTTGCCACGAGACACTCATTCAAAGTTAAAGAGGGCCGTACGGGAATATTTTTATCCAGCACCCTCAAGGTTTCAATTTTTCCGTTTCGGCCGATCTGGATTCCTGTTACCTGATCGTATTGTAACGGTTTGTTAATTCCGGCAAGAAGGGGGGTGTGTTCATGTACACCAGCAAGATGTTTGAGTTTCTGGAGATGCGCAGAATCCCCGACACGAACCACAACACATGATTCGTGGTGGTGGTACCCGCGATTTTCGAATGCTTGAGCAAGTAAAGCCTGCCAGATTACCGGGCACTGCGATAAAAATTTGTGGGCATATTTTTCAACGATGGGGGCAGAGTGGATATGACTGGATGCCACCGTCTGTGGGGTGATCATTCTGAAGTTGCTTCTATCGGAATCATGTTCTGTGACACGAACAATACCGAAGGAATAATCGAGATTGTCCTCGGGGTGAATATGGTCAAGGCAGAGTAGATCGTTCCGGTTCGTTACGGAGAACACGGTGATATCAGTTCCATTTTTCGGCTTTGTTGCATTTTGCTGCTCGGTAAGATCATGCAATTTTTTCAAATAATTTGCGGTGAGCCTTGCGGCATTGCCTGCAATGGTTTGATGAATGACTGCTGCCTTTGACAGGCGAGCGCATCCTGTCATCTGCGCGAGATCACCGGCGGATAATTTTTCCGGCTTCTGTCCAGGAACAAAATCGAGTATGACGGTGAAATTATCTTCGGGTATTTCATTTAATACCCGGTTTAGCGCAGTTGCCTCAGCATGTTCAAACGGGCGAAACGCCAGCGCCTTTTCTCCACCTCGATCGTCGATTGCACACAACTCCAGCGGTACGACAATGCCGTCATGACCATACGTAATGTGGATGATAGTTTGATTCGACATTCCTCTTCACCTGAAATTTAAGTTGACTTGCATCACAATTGAACTATACACTGAAATATAAGCAAATGCTTAATTAGCTCAGCCCGATTTAATAAAAATTGAAAAGCGGTTGATTGCGAATGTCGTGCATTCCATGTGCTTCCGGTGATCTCTCATTTTCTGTGCTCCCGGTGATCTCTGCGGCTTGAAATTCGGTTTTTAGGACAAAGAGCGAGATCAATAGTTCAAGGCACGAAGCGCAGATGCAGAAGTTTTTCAAATTCATACCCATTGTCTATCTTCAGGAGTTCGCGTTGTCTACCTCTGTCCTCATCCTTCCCGGTTTTGGAAATTCAGATCCACAACACTGGCAATCGCTTTGGGAGCAAGCAAACCCGGGTTTCGAGCGCGTGCGGCAACATGATTGGAACAATCCCGTTTGCGATGAGTGGGTGGCAGTTCTTGAAGGTGCCGCGCAAAGAGCTGGGCCCGAAGTAATCCTGGTTGCGCACAGTCTCTCTTGTCTTGTTGTCGCTCATTGGGCGACTCAACAACATGCGCCGATCAAGGGCGCATTGCTTGTTGCTGTGCCTGATCCAGATAGCCGGATATTTCCAAGAGAGGCTGTTGGCTTTTCCACAGTACCTGCCCAGCCATTCACATTCAAGAGTATTGTGGTTGCCAGCACGGACGACCCATATGGAACGACCGAATATGCCGGATGCCTTGCCCAAGCCTGGGGCAGCCACTTCGTCAGCGTGGGCGCTTGCGGCCACATCAATGGCAGCAGCGGCATCGGCGCCTGGCCTGAAGGATATGAGCTGCTTAACAAATTAAGCTCGTCGCACATATCCAAATAGAAAACCGGCCCGTCAGCCACACCGCATACCGTTGCCAATCCCGCCATCGTCTCTTCCTGCTATATTTGGCGGGCTGTGTTGTGGGCGCAGCAATAAGCGGCAGGGCGTAAAGGATAAGAATTTCAACACCACTTTCTGAGGTGTCCCGAGCTTTTCAACTTACCCTGTGCGGGCTATTCCCCCAAATTCATCCGCCTGATGAAATGGCAGGTGTGGCCGCTTGGGTGCCTGGCCAGGTCTGCTCGTTGCTCACGTAGAAAATCGCTGAGCGGTATTGTGTGCCGATGTCGTTGCGCTGCCTGTTGGGTGTGGTCGGGTTGGGCATGCGGAAAAATTCGAACCGCGGATGGCGGGAAGCCTCCTCATGGTGTCTGGCCTTCCATTGCATTTACAGGTGGAGACTGCTGGCCGTTATTTAAATCAGCGCATCAGGATAAGTTCGCAGGAAAGCCGCTGTCTTGTGCATGGCGGCATGAATCTACTGCGCGACTCTGC
>JAQTOM010000005.1:7108-31831 GCA_028713345.1 Gallionellaceae bacterium
TGTCTGGCCTTCCATTGCATTTACAGGTGGAGACTGCTGGCCGTTATTTAAATCAGCGCATCAGGATAAGTTCGCAGGAAAGCCGCTGTCTTGTGCATGGCGGCATGAATCTACTGCGCGACTCTGCGGCGGGATCAGGCGGTGCTCGTAATCGCGTTTGATACCCCCCTTGCAATCAGGTACAATTCGCACCCAACCAGAGCGGGATGAACGTACTGTTCGTCCCGCTTCTTTATGTCATCTTCTAGCTGGAGTATCAGGTGCCGCAAACGAAACCCGCCATTCTTGTGTTAGCCGACGGGACGGTGTTTCGGGGCATTAGCATCGGCGCCTCCGGTAGCAGCGTGGGCGAAGTGGTGTTTAACACCGCGATGACCGGCTACCAGGAAATTCTCACCGATCCATCCTACTGCAAACAGATCGTCACGCTGACTTATCCGCACATCGGCAACGTGGGCATGAACCCCGAGGACGTGGAATCGCGTCAGGTGTTCGCCAGCGGGCTGGTGATCCGCAATCTGTCGCTGGCCGTGAGCAACTTTCGCAGCACCCAATCCCTGCCCGATTACCTCAAGGCCAACAATGTGGTGGCGATTGCCGATATTGACACGCGCAAGCTGACGCGCATCCTGCGCGAGCAGGGTGCGCAGAACGGTTGCATTGCCAGCGGCGATGACATAGAAGCGGCACTGGCGGCGGCGCGCGGTTTCGCCGGACTGAACGGGATGGATCTGGCGCAGGTGGTGACTTGCGACAAGCCCTACGAGTGGACTCAGAAAGAATGGAAGCTGGGCGCCGGTTATGCCGAACAGCAGTCCTCAGTCCCCAGTCCTCAGTCCCCAGTTCTCCATGTGGTGGCGTACGACTTCGGCGTGAAGCGCAACATCCTGCGCATGTTGGCCGAGCGCGGCTGCAAGATCACCGTGGTGCCCGCCAAGACCCGGGCCGATGAAGTGCTGGCGCTGAAGCCGGACGGCGTGTTCCTGTCCAACGGCCCCGGCGATCCCGAGCCGTGCGCTTACGCGATTGCGGCGACGCAGAAGTTTATTGAAGTGGGTGTGCCGCTGTTCGGCATCTGCCTCGGCCACCAGATCATGGGGCTGGCGCTGGGCGCGAAGACGGTGAAGATGAAGTTCGGCCATCGCGGCGCGAACCATCCGGTGCAGGACATGGATAGCCGCCGCGTGATGATTACCAGCCAGAACCACGGCTTCGCGGTGGATACGGCGACGCTGCCCGCGAATGCGCGCGTGACCCATGTGTCGCTGTTCGACGGCACGCTGCAAGGCTTCGAGCTGACCGACAAGCCCGCGTTCTGCTTTCAGGGGCATCCCGAAGCCAGCCCGGGGCCGCACGATGTAGATTATTTGTTCGATAAATTTATTGAGATGATGGAAAAGAGGAAATAAGAGGGGTTGTTGGAGAAGGGAGAAGAGGGAAGGGAGAAGGGTAAAACCGGCGCTCCCTGACCCTTCCCCCTTCCCCCTTCCCCCTTCCCATACAAATGCCAAAACGTAATGATATAAAGTCCATCCTGATCATCGGCGCCGGCCCCATCATCATCGGGCAGGCGTGCGAGTTCGATTATTCCGGCGCGCAGGCGTGCAAGGCGCTGCGCGAGGAAGGCTACCGCGTCATTCTGGTGAATTCGAACCCGGCCACCATCATGACCGATCCGAACATGGCGGATGCGACCTATATCGAGCCAATTACCTGGAAGATGGTGGAGAAGATCATCGCCAGGGAAAGGCCGGATGCGATCCTGCCGACCATGGGCGGGCAGACCGCGCTGAACTGCGCGCTGGATCTGGCCAGGCACGGCGTGCTGGAAAAATACAATGTAGAGATGATAGGCGCATCGCGCGAGGCCATAGACAAGGCGGAAGACCGCGAAAAATTCAAGCAGGCGATGACGCGCATCGGCTTGGCTTCGGCGCGTTCCGCCATCGCGCACAGCATGGAAGAGGCGCTGCAGGTGCAGCAGGTAATGGGCTTTCCCACCGTCATCCGCCCGTCCTTTACCATGGGCGGCTCCGGCGGCGGTATCGCCTACAACCGCGAGGAATTCGTGGAAATTTGCGAGCGCGGGCTTGAAGCCAGCCCGACCAAGGAGTTGCTGATCGAAGAATCGCTGCTCGGCTGGAAAGAATTCGAAATGGAAGTGGTGCGCGACCATGCCGACAACTGCATCATCATCTGCTCGATCGAGAATCTCGACCCGATGGGCGTGCATACCGGCGATTCGATCACGGTGGCACCCGCGCAGACGCTGACCGACAAGGAATACCAGATCATGCGCGACGCGAGCATCGCGGTGCTGCGCGAAATCGGCGTGGATACCGGCGGCTCCAACGTGCAGTTTGCCATCAACCCGCAGGACGGGCGCATGGTGGTGATCGAGATGAACCCGCGCGTGTCGCGCTCGTCGGCGCTGGCTTCCAAGGCGACCGGATTCCCGATTGCCAAGGTGGCGGCCAAGCTGGCGGTAGGCTACACGCTGGATGAGCTGAAGAACGAAATCACTGGCGGCGCGACTCCGGCCTCGTTCGAGCCGACCATAGATTACGTGGTGACCAAGATTCCGCGTTTCGCCTTCGAGAAATTCCCGCAGGCCAACGACCGCCTGACCACGCAGATGAAATCGGTGGGCGAGGTGATGGCGATCGGGCGCACCTTCCAGGAATCGTTCCAGAAGGCGCTGCGCGGGCTGGAAGTTGGCGTGCACGGGCTGGATGCGAAATATACCGAGCGCGAAGCGATTGCCGCCGAGTTGGGTTCGCCGGGGCCGGAGCGCATCTGGGCGGTGGGCGATGCCTTCCGCCTCGGCATGAGCGTCGAAGAAGTATTCAACGTCAGCAAGATCGATCCGTGGTTCCTGGTGCAGATCGAAGACATCATCCGCCAGGAACAGGCATTGGCCGGACGCACGCTGGAGAGCCTGAGTGCCGCCGAGTTGCGGCTATTGAAGCGCAGCGGTTTTGCCGATGTGCGGCTGGCCGCGTTGCTGGAGACCGATGCCGCAGCGTTGCGCGCCTATCGCCATGCGCTGGGTGTGCGTCCGGTATTCAAGCGCGTGGATACCTGTGCCGCCGAGTTCGCCACCAACACCGCGTACATGTATTCGACTTACGAAGAAGAATGCGAATCGCAGCCGAGCGACAAGAAGAAGATCATGGTGCTGGGCGGCGGGCCGAACCGTATCGGCCAAGGCATCGAGTTCGATTATTGCTGTGTGCATGCCGCGCTGGCGATGCGCGAAGACGGCTGCGAGACCATCATGGTCAACTGCAATCCCGAGACTGTTTCGACCGACTACGATACCTCAGACCGCCTGTACTTTGAGCCGCTGACGCTGGAAGACGTGCTGGAAGTAGTGGCAGTAGAAAAGCCTTATGGCGTGATCGTGCAATACGGCGGGCAGACGCCGCTCAAGCTGGCGTACGGTCTGGAAAAGAACGGCGTACCCATCATCGGCACCACGCCCGACATGATAGACATGGCGGAAGACCGCGCGCGCTTCCAGGCCATGCTGCGCGAATTGAACCTGAAGCAACCGCCCAATCGCACCGCAAGCAACGTGGCCGATGCGGTTGCCGGAGCCGCCGAGATCGGCTATCCGCTGGTAATGCGCCCTTCCAACGTGTTGGGCGGTCGTGCGATGGAGATCATCCATGCGCAGGCCGACCTTGAACGCTACATGCGCGATGCCGAGGAGATGTCGGAAACTTACCCGGAACGCATGCCCATCCTGCTCGACCGCTTCCTCAACGATGCGATTGAAGTGGACGTGGATGCGGTGTCCGACGGCAAGGAAGTGCTGATCGGCGGTATCATGGAGCACATCGAGGAGGCGGGCGTGCATTCGGGGGATTCGGCCTGTTCTCTGCCGCCCTATAGCTTGTCGTCTGCAATGCAGGACGAGCTGCGCCGCCAGACCAGGGCAATGGCGAAGTCGCTCAATGTGGTCGGGCTGATGAATGTGCAGTTCGCCATTCAGGGCGAAACCGTATATGTGCTGGAAGTGAATCCGCGCGCCTCGCGCACTGTGCCCTTCGTGTCCAAGGCGACCGGCGTTCCTTTGGCAAAAATTGCCGCACGCTGCATGGTGGGCAAGACGCTGGCACAGCAGGGCGTGACCCGGGAAGTCATCCCGCCGTATTGTTCGGTGAAGGAGGCGGTATTCCCCTTCATCAAGTTCCCTGGAGTGGATACTATCCTCGGCCCGGAAATGAAATCTACCGGCGAAGTGATGGGCGTGGGCGAAACTTTCGCCGAGGCTTTCGTCAAGTCGCAACTCGCGGCGGGCGTCAAGTTGCCATCGTCCGGCAAGGTGTTCATCAGCGTGCGCGAGGCCGATAAACCGGGAGCGGTGGAGGTCGCTCGCTCGTTGACACAGCTGGGCTTCACCGTGCTGGCGACGCGCGGCACCGCAACGGTATTGTCTGGCGCCGGCGTGGCGGTGACGGTGGTGAACAAGGTGGCCGAGGGCCGCCCGCACATCGTGGACATGATCAAGAACGGCGAGGTCAGCATGATCGTCAACACCGTGGACAGCAAGCCTTCTGTGATGCGCGATTCCTATTCCATCCGCCACGCGGCGCTACAGGGACGGGTGACTTACTACACCACGCTGGCCGGTGCGCGCGCCGCCTGTCTGGGCATGCAGCACCTGGCGGAATTGCAGGTATATGACGTGCAGGCGCAGCATAAACGACTAATAACTAGAAATAACTAAGAGAGTTTCAATATGAGCAAGATTCCATTAACCGTGGTTGGCGCCGAATTGTTGCGCAACGAACTCCATCAATTGAAAACCGTGGAGCGCCCTTCGGTAATTAGCGCGATTTCTGAGGCGCGCGCGCAGGGCGACTTGTCCGAGAACGCGGAATATGATGCCGCCAAAGAGCGCCAGGGCTTTGTCGAGGGGCGTATTGTGGAATTGGAAAGCAAGCTGGGCAGCGCGCAGATCATCGATCCCAAGACCCTCAATGCCGATGGCCGTTGCGTGTTCGGCTCGACCGTAGTGCTGGAGGATGTTGAAAATGGCGACGTGGTAACGTACCAGATTGTCGGTGACGACGAGGCGGACATCAAGCAGCGCAAGATTTCCATCAGCTCGCCCATCGCGCGCGCGCTCATCGGCAAATACGGCGGGGACATCGCGGAAGTGCTGGCGCCGGGTGGGGTGCGCGAGTATGAAGTGGTGGATGTGCAGTACATCTGAGAAGCATCCCCTCCCCCTTGCAGGGGGAGGGTTAGGGAGGGGGTAGAAGTTGCAAGAAGTTGCAATGATATACGTTCGTTTCACCCCCATCCTGACCTTCCCCCTGTGAGAGGGAAGGAATTAATCGCGGCTGCCCAACTGTTTCTTGCTGAGCGGCTTGCCTTTGCGTTTCGCCGGTTTCTTTTCAGGCACATCCCCTTGCGGCTGGTACACCACCAGGATTTTTCCGATACGTTGCACGGGCGCGGCGTTCAGTTGCTCGCAGATTTCCTGCAACATTGCGTCACGTTCTTCCCGGTCATCGTTCATAACGCGGATCTTGATGAGTTCGTGGCTTTTCAGGGCGCGTGCGATCTCGTTCAGCACGGTGGCGGTCAGCCCGGCGTTGCCGATCATGACAGTGGGTTTGAGCGGATGGGCGCGTGCCTTAAGGTTCTGGCGTTGCAATACGGTGAGCGTTAGCATTGGGGGCGTGTTCAGTAATATAAAAAATCGGTTGATGGGAAATCGAAAAAACTCCGATCGCTGCAAGCGAGGATATGTGTCGGTTTATGGAATGTTCCGGCTGGGTTAAGGATGCTATTGCTCTTCCCAATCCGGTTTATTATATAGCCGTCCGGACAAAGTTGCCGGAAACTATTTTAATGTGAAACTCACGTAGCGAGACACTATCCTCCTCTCCCTTTGGGGGAGGGCTGGGGAGGGGGAGCGGGAGCGGTTATGGCGAGTGCGAGTTTCATTGTTTTGAGGCGGCGATATCGCCATGACCGTTATGTTGTGAATTTGAGGAGAGTTATGAGGATTGTATTATTTGCCGTTTTAATATTCATGTATGCACATTCCTTTGCGGGAACTCAGGATAAATATTCCCAGTGCATGGAAGGATTGAAAAGTGATGGCAGATTTTCTTCAATTGCAAACCATGTGGCGCTTGATGGGCAAGGCATAGCCAGCCGCAACATGCTGGCGGATAAGGCAAGACCCGATGAACAGCAGAAGCAGGCCATAGCCGATTGGATCGATGCCAGGTCGCAATGCGTTAATCTCGGCCCGAATCCGGTTTCGGTCGACTTGCATATGGCCTTTGCGAGTATCGTGGCGGACTTGTACAACGGCCAGGCAAGTTTCGGCGAATTTAACAGGAAGTGGCAGGTGTTGTATAAGCAAAGGCAGCAGGGCGCCGCCCATTAGCTGTAGTAGTCGCGTTTGGCCGATGCTTGCTGATCGAAGTTGTTAAGGCGCAAGTAATCAGGTGGAGATTGAGACACGCAATGCAGAAAGTTTTGAAAGGATATTTGTGCTGGAAATGTTGAATTCCGCCCAGTTCTGGGTGGACGTATTCAAGATTATCGTCATCGACATATTGCTCAGCGGCGACAATGCGGTGGTGATCGCGCTCGCCTGCCGCAGCCTGCCGCCCGAGCAGCGCAGGCAAGGAGTGCTGCTCGGCGTGGTGGGCGCCATCGTCCTGCGCATGGTGCTTACATTCTTTGCGGTAGGTCTGTTGGGCCTGCCTTATCTCAAGATAATCGGTGCGCTCATGCTGTTGTGGATCGGCGTCAAGCTGCTCCTGCCGGAAGAGGAGCATAGCGCGGATAACATCAAGGCCAATACGCACCTGTGGGGCGCGGTGCGCACCATCATCATCGCCGATTTGATCATGAGCCTGGACAACGTGCTCGGCGTGGCGGCAGCGGCACATGGCAATGTCGCGTTGCTGATATTCGGCTTGCTGGTAAGCATTCCGCTGATTGCGTGGAGCAGCCAGCTGGTGTTGAAACTGATCGACCGTTTCCCTCTCATCATTTTTGCGGGCGGCGCCTTGCTGGGTTATGTGGCGGGCGAGATGCTGGTGAGCGACAAGATGGTGGCCGGCTTGCTGGAACACGCGCCGCATGCGCTGCATGTGTTGCTGCCGGTTGCCTGTGCTGCACTGGTGGTGGTGATGGGTATGTGGCTGGCAGCCCGCAAGGCTGCGGCCATGCCGGTGGTGAACCTGCTGGATGAGCGGGTGTCCACCACCCCGGACGGTAAACGCTGATGAAAGGTGCAATATGAAAATATTAATTCCTGTAGATGGCTCCGCCAGCGCCAATCGGGCGGTGGATCATGCGATTGCAACGGCCTCGCTGTTAAAGGAGGCGCCGCAGATTTTCTTGCTGAATGTGCAGTGGAATATTGCTTCCGGCAACGTGAAGCTGTTTATCAACCAGCAAACCATCAACGACTACTATCGCGAGCAGGGCATGGCGGCGCTGGCTCCGGCGCGCGAAAAACTGGACATTGCCGGGTTGCCTTACACCTACCATATCAGCATAGGCACGCCGGCGGAAGCCATCATGCAGTACGCGCAAGAGCAGCAGGTCGGCCAGATCACCATGGGCGCGCAGGGGCAGGGTACGCTGTCCGCTTTGTTGCTGGGTTCGGTGGTGAGTAAAGTAATGCAGTTGGCTACCGTACCGGTGCTTATCGTCAAGTAGCGCATGCCTGTATTAAGATTGTCGGGATAATTTGTAATAGATTAAAAGAGTTGTTGTAGATTGATAGTGCAAATTGTTTTAATATTCGCCCAACAGGTTGCCAATAAATAAAAAACCAGGCGGTGCAACACATGAAATACAAATTGTTCTGGAAGTCGGATTGGTTCGTTGGATTGCTGGTGGTGTTGCTTTTTTTGTTTAGCGCCAACAGTGATTTGATGCAGAGCCTGGAGCGCAAGGCCTACGATATGGGCGTGCGCGCTTCCTCGCGGATACCCAGCGACAAGGTCGCGGTGATCGCGATCGACGAGCAGAGCATCGCCAATCTGGGACGCTGGCCCTGGCCGCGCGAGATACAGGCCAGGATGCTGGATTTGCTGGCTGCCGGACACGCCAAGGTGGTGGGCAACACTTCATTGTTTTCTGAACCGCAGGCCGATGCCGGGCTGGAATATATCGGCAAGATCGGCGCATTGCTTGAAACATCCACCCTCAAGAATATTTCCGATCCCGTACATCAATCCGAACTGGCGCAGTTGAATGCGCTGTTGCAGGAAGCGGCGCAGCATCTCGATAACGACAAGAAGCTCGGCGAGAGCATGGAGAAGGCCAACGATGTGCTGCTCGCCATGTTTTTCGAGCTGGGCGAGCCGCAGGGCAAGCCGGATAAGCCGCTGCCGGATTATGTGCTGAAGAACAACCTGGGCAATGTCAGGGAAGGGATGGCGGGGGCGCTGCCCGTGCCTTCTGCGGCGGCGCATGTGCCGATCCCGATGCTGGGTTCGCGTGCCCTTGCCATCGGGCACCTTAATTCCACGCCCGATGTGGATGGCGGGGTTCGCACCGAGCCGCTGGTGGTGGGCTATTTCGATCAGTATTACCCTTCGCTGTCGCTGATGCTGGCGGCGAAGAGCCTGAATCTCGAACCCAAGGACATCCAGGTCACCCTGGGGCAGGGCGTAAGAATCGGCAACCTGAATATTGCGACCGATCCGGAACTGCGCATGCATACCTATTTCTACAATGATCGCGACGGCAAGCCCGCCTTCCAGGTGGATTCGTTTTACGATGTGCTTACCGGCAAGATACCGGCGGAGAAATACCGCGACAAGATCGTGCTGATCGGCGCCACCGCTGCCGGCGTGGGCGCGGCCCAGGTGACGCCGGTTTCAGGGAGCATGGCGCCGGTGCTGATCCTGGCGCATTCGGTTTCCAGCATTCTCAAGCAGGATTTTTTCGTCGCGCCAGGCTGGGGTTTCTGGGCGCAGGGCGGGATATTCCTGGCGGTTGCGCTGTATCTCATCGTGCTGCTGCCGCGCCTGAAGGCCGGTGTCGGCGCGGCGATTACCGCAGGGGTGTTTGTGGCCTTGCTGGCTGCGCATTATGTGCTGATGGTTACGCAGGCGCTGTGGCTGCAATTGATGTTGCCTGCCACCATGCTGCTGGCGGGACATCTGCTGCTGACCACCAAACACTTCCTGGTTACGGAACAAGGCAAGCTCAAGTCCGATGCGGATTCGGCGGAAAGCAACCGCATGCTGGGCCTGGCGTTTCAGGGGCAGGGGCAACTGGATATGGCCTTCGACAAGTTCCGCAAGGTGCCGGTCGATGACAGCCTGATGGAAGTGCTCTACAACCTCGGCCTGGACTTCGAGCGCAAGCGCCAGTTCAACAAGGCGGAGTCGGTGTTCAGGTACATGGCGGATTACAATCCCAAGTTCCGTGATCTGGATGCGCGCCTGGCACAGTCCAAGGCGATGTCGGAGACGGTGATACTCGGCGGTTCTTCCGGCAAGGGCAATGAAAGCACGATGCAACTGGACCGGGCGGGGGTGTCCAAGCCGATGCTGGGGCGCTATCAGATTGAAAAGGAATTGGGCAAGGGTGCGATGGGTGTGGTGTATCTCGGCAAAGACCCGAAAATCGGTCGCGTGGTGGCGATCAAGACCATGGCGCTGTCGCAGGAGTTCGAGCCGGATGAACTGGAAGACGTAAAGGCCCGCTTCTTCCGCGAGGCAGAGTCCGCCGGCCGCCTGAACCATCCGTGCATCGTGACCATGTACGATGCGGGCGAGGAGCATGATCTAGCCTACATCGCGATGGAATTCCTCAAGGGCAAGGATCTGGTGCCCTATACCAAGCCGGACAACCTGCTGCCGTTGCCCACGGTGTTGAGCATCGTGGCGCGGGTGGCGGATGCGCTGGGCTATGCGCATACCCTGCACGTGGTGCACCGCGACATCAAGCCAGCCAACATCATGTATGACCCGGAGGGCGACACGGTGAAGGTGACCGACTTCGGCATCGCACGCATCACCGATTCTTCCAAGACCAAAACCGGCATGGTGCTGGGCACGCCGTCGTATATGTCGCCGGAGCAATTGTCCGGCGCGAAGATCGAGGGGGCATCCGACCTGTTTTCGCTGGGGGCGAGCCTGTACCAGTTGGTGTGTGGTAAGCTGCCGTTTGCGGGCGACTCGATGGCGCAGCTCATGTTCCGTATCGCCAACGAGCCGCATACCGATATTTTGAGCATCAGGCCGGATGTGCCGCCGTGTGTGGCGGCGGTTATCAACAAGGCATTGGCAAAGAAAGTGGAAGAGCGTTACCGGACCGGCAATGAAATGGCCGAGGCAATCCGCCAATGTGCGGCCAGTTTATAGCGATAGTAAAGTACGCAGGGGTAGAATATGAATGTTCAAGAAGCGCTTGAGATAGTCAGCCAGACCCACTCCGGCATGGTGCGGTCGCATAATGAAGATAGCGTGTTTTATGACGCATCGTGCGGACTGGTAGTGCTGGCCGATGGCATGGGCGGCTACAATGCCGGCGAAGTGGCGAGCGGCATCACGGTTTCGTTGATGTCCACCGAGATCAAGCGCCGCCTGGAAAGTGTGCGCCCGGAAGAAAAGGATAGCACCAGCGGTGAGGATATCGGCGTGGTGCTGTTGCGCGAGAATGTGCAGAAAGCCAATGCTTCAATCTTCAGCGCCTCGCAAAGCCAGCCGCAGTATGCAGGCATGGGTACTACAGTTGTGGCCGGACTGTTCTATGACAACCGTGTAGCCGTGGCGCATGTGGGTGACTCGCGCATGTACCGGTTGCGTGGTGAAGCCTTTGAGGCTATCACGCGGGACCATTCGCTGCTGCAAGAGCAAATTGATGGCGGCATGATCAGCAAGGAGGATGCGCGCTCGTCCAAAAACAAGAATCTGGTGACGCGCGCGGTCGGTATCGATGCCGAAGTAGCTGCTGAGGTGAATGTTTACGAAGTGCAGGTGGGGGATATTTACCTGTTGTGTTCGGATGGTCTGAACGACATGGTGGAGGATGAGGAGATCGGCGCTACGTTGCAGATGTTGCAGTCCAATTTACCGCTGGCGGCAAGCCAGTTGATTGAATTGGCGAATGACAATGGCGGGCGCGACAATGTGTCCGTGATACTGGTCAAGGTTAAAGGCGAATTTGCCGTGCCGAGCGGTTGGCTGGCGAAATTTATGTCTTGGTTTAGGAATTAAGTTACGGGGATCGACGATATGGCAGCGAAACTGATACTTAGCATGGACGGCGTGGTGCTACAGGAATACGTTCTGGATAAGGAGCGTATGACGATAGGGCGCAAGGCGCATAACAACATCGTGATTGATAATCTTGCGGTCAGCGGCGAGCATGCTGCAATAGTGACCATTCTCAATGACTCGTTCCTGGAAGACCTGGACAGCACCAACGGAGTGATGGTGAATGGTGCGGCGGTCAAGAAGCATTTCCTGCAAAACAACGACGTGGTTGAAATCGGCAAGTACAAGCTGAAATACCTGAACGAGCAGCAGGGGCAGGCGACGGCTGCGGATTTTGAGAAAACCATGGTGTTGCGCAAGCCGGTTAAAACACAACAGCCCAACACGCCTCAGGCTGACGCACCGGGAGCGGGTAGCGCCGCGCATATGCAAACCCAGGTAAATATTCCACCGGTTTCTGCAAAGCATGAGGCGACTACCGGGAGGTTTGATACTGCGGCACCACAAGCCGTGGCCGCACAACCAGCCGCAACACTTGCGCCGGCTGCATCGCCAGCGCCGGCACCGGGGGCTCAGGCACAGTCAGGCACCGCAGTTCCTACGGCGGCAGTGCAGATACTCAGCGGCCCGAATAGCGGCAAGGAGCTTGATCTGGTGAAAAACCTGACTACCCTGGGCAAGCCCGGTGTACAGGTGGCGGTATTAACGCGCCGCCCACATGGTTATTTCATCACTCATGTGGAAGGCACTAACCGCCCCACGGTTAATGGCAAGGCGCTGGATGAACATCCGCATCAATTGAACGATCACGATATTATCGAGCTGGCGGGAATCAAGATGGAGTTCTATTTCAAATAGTGAAGCATTCAACCGGGTGCCCGCATATCACCATATAAGTGTCAGGATGCCCGGTTAGTTCATAAATTGCTGGCTGCTGGGTTAGGGGAAACAGGGTGAAACGACATGCACTGCTAATCGGACTTGGTCTGGCGCTGGTCTTGGTGTTTCTCGGCAACGCCGCAAAATTCTACCAAATCGGGTTTGTCCAGCAGCTGGAAAATATTCTTTATGATTACCGCCTGCGGCTGACCATGCCACGCGAGGTGGACAGCCGTATCGTCATCCTCGACATCGACGAAAAGAGTCTCAAGGAAGAGGGGCGCTGGCCGTGGAGCCGTGACCGCCTGGCATTGCTGATGGACAAGTTGTTTGACCGCTATGGTATTGCGGTGGCCGGCTTAGACGTGGTGTTTGCGGAAAAGGACGAAAGCTCCGGGTTCAAGGTGTTGCAGGAACTGGGACACAACCAGCTCAAGGGCGTGCCGCAATTCCATTCCGTCCTGACGCAAATCAGGCCGCAACTGGACTACGACAATCTGTTCGCCAGCAAGATCAAGAACCGCAAGCTGGTGTTGGGGTATTACTTCACCAACAGCGGAGGTGCAGATAAGAACATTTCCGGTGCGCTGCCTGAGGCGGTGTTTCAGCCAGGTACATTCAAGGGGCATCCGATCGGTTTTACCCAATGGGATGGCTATGGGGGTAACCTGCCGGAATTGCAAAAGAGTGCGGCCAGCGCAGGGCATTTCAACCCGATGGTGGATGCCGATGGTGAAGTGCGGCGCGTGCCGATGATCGCAGAATACAATGGTGCTTATTACGAATCCTTGTCCCTTGCCATGGTGCGTACCCTGTTGGCTCCCGCGAGGCTGGTACCGGGCTATGCGGCCAGCAAGAGCGAGGATTACGCAGGCCTGGAATGGCTCGATGTGGGTACTGCGCAGGGAAACCTCAGCATTCCTGTTGATCAGGACGTAAGCACGCTCGTGCCCTATCGCGGCGGGAGGGGCAGTTTCCGCTATATCTCTGTTACCGATGTGCTGCATGACCGCGTCCCCTTGGCCGAACTGAAAAACAAGATTGTGGTGGTTGGCACCTCCGCGCCGGGGTTGATGGATATGCGCTCGACACCGGTTGCAGCGGTGTATCCCGGTGTGGAAATCCATGCCAACATGATTGCCGGTATCCTCGACCAGAACATCAAGCAGAAACCACCTTACGTATTGGGTGCGGAAGTTGTGCTGCTGTTGGTTATCGGTGTTGTGCTGAGTTTGTTGTTGCCGTCGCTGAGCCCGGTGCAAACCACGTTGCTTACTCTGGTTACCTTAGTGGTTATGCTGACGGGCAATGTGGCGATCTGGCACTATGCAAACCTGGCACTGCCCTTGTCCAGCAGTGTGCTGATGATACTGGGGCTGTTCGCACTGGATATGTCATATGGTTATTTCGTCGAAACGCGCACCAAGCGGCAGATCACCAGCTTGTTCGGGCAATACGTGCCGAGCGAACTGGTCGACGAGATGAGCCAGCACCCGGAAAGCGTTTCGATGGAAGGCGACAGCCGCGAGATGACCATCCTGTTTTCCGACGTGCGCGGCTTCACCACCATTTCCGAGGGGCTGGATGCCAAGGAACTGACCCTGTTGATGAACGAGTTTCTTACCCCGCTGTCGCGCGTGGTGTACAAGCACCGCGGCACCGTAGACAAATACATGGGTGACTGCATCATGGCGTTCTGGGGCGCGCCGTTGCCCGACCCGGAGCATGCAAAGCATGCGATTCTGGCAGGCATCGAGATGCAGCGGACGCTGCGGGAATTGCAGCCGCATTTCAAGCAGCGCGGCTGGCCGGAAATTCGTATCGGGGTCGGCATCAACACCGGTCGCGTGAGTGTGGGCAACATGGGATCGGAGGTGCGCGTGGCCTACACGGTAATGGGCGATGCGGTCAACCTCGCCTCACGCCTGGAAGGCATCACCAAACAGTACGGCGTGGGCGTCATAGTGGGCGAAAATACCAAGGCAGCGGTGCCGGATTTCGTGTACCGCGAACTTGACTTGGTGCGCGTGAAGGGCAAGGATAAGCCAGTCGCCATTTTCGAGCCTCTGGGGCTGAATGGACAAGTGGACAAGGCCGTGCTGGAAGAGCTCAAGCTGTACCACCAGATGTTGAAGCTGTATCGCAGACAGGATTGGGATCAGGCGGAATTGCAATTGTACAATTTGCAGCGCATGTCCCCGGAATGCAAGCTGTACGATGTTTATGCCGAACGGGCCGCATATTTCCAGAGCAATTCGCCGGGTGCCGACTGGGATGGCGTGTTTGTTTTTCAAACCAAATGACCAGTCTGGATGACTAGATGATAAATCTCAGGATACTTGGTTGCAGCGGCGGCATAGGAGGCAATGCGCGCACCACTTCCATGCTGCTGGATAACGATGTGTTGATCGACGCAGGCACGGGTGTGGGCGAACTCAGCCTGGCCGAGTTAAGCATGATCGACCATGTGTTTGTCACCCATTCCCATCTCGATCATATCGCCTGTATTCCGTTCCTGGTGGACAGCGTTGGCCTGATGCGCGATAAACCATTGACTGTCCATGCTACCGAAGCAACACTGGAAATCATCAGGCAGCATATATTCAACTGGAAAATCTGGCCGGACTTCGCACAGATTCCCAGTGCATCGGAGCCATTCATGCGTTACCACGCGATACAGTTGGGGCAGACCGTGGACATGGACGGGCGCAAGATTACTGTGTTGCCCGCCGAGCATGTGGTGCCTGCGGTGGGTTTTCAGGTTGACAGCGGGGCAAGCAGCCTGGTGTTCAGCGGTGATACCACGACCAACGATGCACTGTGGGAAGTGGTCAACCGCATCCCCAACTTGCGTTACCTCATCATCGAGACGGCTTTCTGCAATGCAGAAAAAGAACTGGCGGTGCGGTCAAAGCACCTGTGCCCCAGCATGCTGGCCGAAGAGTTGCTCAAGCTTAAGCTTAACCCGGAAATTTATATTACCCACCTTAAACCGGGGGAAGTCGAAGTGACCATGCAGGAAATTGGCGAATGCGTTCATGGGTTCACGCCCATGATGTTGCAAAACGGGCAGGTATTCGAGTTCTAGTGTCGTGAATCAAAATAACGAAATATGAAACGTCATCTTTTTTCGACATGCTGTGTTGCATCACATTGCCGTATATCCCATACGGCTGCGGGTCTGCGCCTTGCATGGCAAAGAAATCCATCCATTTCATTTGCCCCGTTATTTTTTATTCACGACACTAGCGCCCGGCACGGATGGACACGATGATGAGCGGGATGTTGGACATCAGGATGCTCGCCGCATTGAAGCCGATTTCTTCATTCAGCCCGATACGCCTGCGCGAGTTGCTCGACTACTGCCACCTGGAAGTGTTTGACAAGGGGCAGGATCCGTTCAAGCTGCATAGCCTGCATGGGCAGTCTGTGTACTTGCTTCAGGGGGAGCTGGAATTGGGGTATGAGGATGGCAACCGTGTGGTTGTGCATGCCAATTCAGAATGGGCCAAGCACCCGCTGGGCAAGCGCCAGCCGGAGATTGTCAGCGCCACCGCCCTGAGCGACATTCAGTTGTTGCGCATCGACGATGACATGCTCGACATGATAGTGACCTGGGATCAGTTCTCGCCACATGACGGATCCAGGCAGATGCCTGACCGGGAAATGGCGCCAGATGATTCTGCCAGCATAAAGCGGCTGATGAAATCCGGTATGTTCAGCGCCGAAAACCTTAAGAAAGGGCCGTTTTCCAGCCTTCCGGCGGCGAATATCGGGCAGTTGCTCGGGCGCATCGAACCGGTTGCGGTATGGGAGAACGACATTATTATCCGCGAGGGGGATGAGGGTGATTATTACTACATGATCGAAAGCGGCCGTGCAGATGTTACGCGCGTGGTGGGGGGGGTGAACATGCCGCTGGCGAAACTCAAGGCGGGCGATGCGTTTGGTGAAGAGGCGCTGATTTCCGGCGCCAGGCGCAATGCCTCAGTGACGATGAAAGCCAACGGCATACTGTTGCGCTTGAAGCGGCAGGATTTTCTGGAGTTGATGCAGGAGCCGCTGTTGCACCGTTTGAGCTATCACGATGCCAGGCAAAAAGTGGCACAGGGTGCAATATGGATAGATGTGCGCCATCCCTCGGAATACCGCTACGATAAGTTGCAGGGTGCGATCAATATACCGCTGAATGATATTCGCAACGCGGTCGGTGCGCTCAATAAGAACCATACTTACATTACCTATTGCCAGAGCGGACGGAGGAGTTCTGTCGCTGCCTTCATTCTGGCGCAGGCTGGATACGATGTATATGTATTGGAAGGCGGGTTGTGGAGGGTGCCCAAATCGCCGTTGCAATGACACGATAAGGTAGTTGTGACGTATCCATTATAAAGTTCACGGCAAGCCAATGATGAAATTGACAGCAACAAAGTTACGCAATTTGCTACGGGTTGACAATCGTGCAAAGTTGACAGGGAGCAATGGATGAATAACGCAACAGCAGCCCAGCCGGCGCCAAACAATCTCGGTGAGATGGAAGCGCAACTGGAGTTTACCAAAAGGCTCAATCAGGTCACCAACAAGATTCATGCTACCAGCAACATCGACGAGATCATGCTGGATGTCAGCAAGGATGTCTGCAACCTGTTTAATGCTGATCGTCTCACCATTTACGCGGTGGGCGAGGATAAGGCTACGCTGGTTTCCAAAGTCAAGACCGGGCTGAATTCATTCAAAGACCTCAGGCTGCCTATTGCCGAGCAAAGCATCGCCGGCTATGCCGCATTGACCAAAAAAACGCTCAACCTCAGGGACGTGTACGACGAGAAGGAGCTGGCCACGCATAGTGCGCACCTGCGTTTCCTGCAAGACGTGGACAAGCGTACGGGCTACCGCACCAAACAGATGCTGGTGGCACCCGTCGTCGAGGCAAGCAACGGCGAACTGATCGGCGTCATTCAGGTCATTAACAACAAGGCCAATCAGCCTTTTCCATCAATGGTGGAAGATGGTGTGCAGGAGCTGGCGCAGACATTGGCGGTAGCATTGCGCCAGCGCCAGCAACAGGCCACGGTCAAAACAAAATATGATTATCTGGTGGCGGATGCGGTTATCTCAGCCGCAGAATTTGAATTGGCTACGCGTACTGCCCGGCGCAAAGGCATTGATATTGAGGATGTATTGATTGACGAGTTTCAGGTCACTCTCCCCGCGCTGGGCAAGGCCCTGTCTACCTTTTTCGGCGTACCCTACGAACCACACAAGGCTGATCGCATCAAGCCTGGCGACCTGCTTAAAAACCTGAAGCGCGAATATGTCGAGAGCAGCCATTGGATACCGATAGAAGAGACCCAGGAAGGTCTGGTGATACTTACCACTGACCCGGAGCGGATACAAACCTCGCGTGTGGTCAACAATATTTTCCCCAAGAGCCGCCTGACCTACAGGGTTTGTCCGCAACGCGAATTCAAGTCGACGCTGGATCTGTTTTATGGCGGTGGCGGTGAAAGCAGCGGCGGTCTCGGCCTCGAGGATTCGGGCTCGGTGGATGACATGCTCACTGCACTGGGTGGGGAAGATGAAGAATCCGGCGCCGTAAGTCAGGAAGATGTCAGTGCCGCATCCGACAATGAATTGGTCAAGCTGGTCAACAAGATCATCATTGATGCCTACAAGATGGGCGTATCCGACATTCACATCGAACCTTTGCCGGGAAAAGCCAAGACCGGCATACGCTTCCGCAAGGACGGCTCATTGATGAATTACATCGAGATTCCCGCTACCTATCGCAATGCCCTGGTGACACGCCTCAAGATCATGTGCGATCTGGATATTTCGGAGAAACGCAAGCCGCAGGACGGTAAGATCAAGTTCAAGAAATATGGTCCGCTGGACATTGAGTTGCGTGTGGCCACCATACCCTCCCAAGGCGGAGTGGAGGACGTGGTGATGCGTATCCTGGCATCGGGTGAGCCAATACCGCTCGATAATATGGGCTTCTCGGTGCGCAATCTGGAGTTGATCAAGAAGACCGTCAGCAAACCCTATGGGCTGTTCTTTGTGTGCGGCCCGACCGGATCCGGTAAAACGACCACGCTGCATTCGATCCTGAAGCATATCAATACCCCGGATTCCAAGATATGGACAGCCGAAGACCCGGTGGAAATTACCCAGAAGGGTTTGCGTCAGGTACAGATCAACAAGAAGGCGGGTCTGACCTTTGACATTATCATGCGCGCCTTTCTGCGTGCCGATCCGGACGTGATCATGGTCGGTGAAATGCGCGACAAGGAAACGGTTTCCACCGGCATCGAAGCCTCGCTTACCGGCCATCTGGTATTCGCCACGCTGCACACCAACAGCGCGCCGGAATCCATCAGCCGCTTGCTGGATATGGGCATGGACCCATTTAACTTTGCCGATGCCTTGCTGGGCATACTGGCGCAACGCCTGGCCAAACGGCTGTGCAAGGATTGCAAGAAGCCGCACACCGCCACCCAGGACGAGATCAAGTTGATGCTTGCCGAATATGCAGAAGAACTGCAGAGCACAACAACCTGGAAAAAAGATCCGAATACCGCACTCAAGGGACTGTATGCCGAATGGGTCAAACTGTTTGCTGACGACAAGGGCCAGTTCACCCTGTACACACCGGTTGGTTGCGACAAGTGTTCGGGAACCGGTTATCGTGGCCGTGTCGGCCTGCATGAGTTGCTGATCGGCACCGATGCCCTCAAGAAAGGCATTCAGGAGCATGCACGGGTCGCGGAACTGTTTGCGATTGCACTGGAAGAGGGGATGCGTACCCTGAAGCAGGATGGCATGGAAAAAGTTCTGTCAGGTATCACCGATATGCACCAGGTGCGTGCTGTTTGCATTAAATAGCTGTATCGAGAAAGGACCCAGGTAATGACACAAACCAACGACCTGCTGCAACGGCTGGACGAGTTGAATGCCATCGGCATCAAGCTTTCCAGCGAACGCGATATCAGCAGCCTGCTGGAAACCATACTGTTGGCGGCCAAGCGTATCACCCATGCAGATGCGGGTACGTTATATTTGATCGACCCGGAGCAGCAGGTAATCAGGTTCGAGGCCATGCGCACCGATTCGCTCGGTATCGCCATGGGTGGAACCACTGGCGAACCCATTCCGTATTATCCCATTCACCTGACAGGCAAGGATGGCAAACCCAATCATGCGATGGTGGTGGCCCATGCGGCCTTGAGTGGCGAAACAGTGAATATCCCGGACGCTTATGCGGCCGAAGGCTACGATTTCTCCGGCACCAAGGGTTTTGACCAGAAGACCGGTTACCGCTCCACCTCCTTTCTTACGGTGCCGATGCGCGACCATGAGAACGAGATCATCGGCGTGTTGCAGCTCATCAATGCGCTGGACCGGGAGAGCGGCGCCATTGTGTCTTTTACCAGAGATGACGTGCACTTGGCCGAATCGCTTTCCTCGCAGGCCGCAGTTGCCCTTACCAACCGGCGTCTGATCAAGCAGCTGGAGGAATTGTTCGAATCTTTTATTAGCCTCATCAACACCGCAATCGACGATAAATCACCCTACACCGCCGGACATTGCGCGCGCGTGCCGGTATTGACCATGATGCTGGCCGAAGCGACGATCCGCTCCAAATCAGAATCGCCATTGCGCGATTTTGAAATGACCGACAAGGATATGCAGGAACTGAAGATCGCCGCGCTGCTGCACGATTGCGGCAAGATCACCACACCGGTGCATGTGGTGGATAAGGCCACCAAGCTGCACACCTTGTTTCAGCGCATTCATCTGGTGGACACGCGTTTTGAGGTGCTCAAGCGCGATGCCGAGATAACCATGCTGCGCGCGTTGCTGGAGGCTGGTCGGGATACGCCGGCGGCAGCGCGGATACGCAGCGAGTTTGACGCGCGCATCCGGCAACTGGACGATGACCGCGAGTTCTTGCGCCACTGCAATATCGGCTCCGAAAGGATGGAAGAGGCCGACCAGGCGCGTGTGCGCAGTATAGCGGCCTACCAGTGGCGCAACGATGCGGGTGAAATGAGCGTCTTCCTCGACAAGGATGAACTGGAAAACCTCACCATTCCCTTTGGCACGCTCACCGAGGCAGAGCGCCAGATCATTAATCACCATATCGTGGTGACCATCAAGATGCTGGAATCGCTGCCTTGGCCGAAACATCTCAAGAAAGTGCCGGAATATGCCGGTGGCCACCACGAGCGCATGGATGGCAAGGGATATCCGAAAGGGTTGACGCGCGAGCAGATGTCGGTGGAGGCGCGCATGCTGGGTATTTCCGATATCTTCGAGGCGCTCACCGCCAAGGACAGGCCATACAAGAAAGGCAAGACCCTTACGGAAGCACTTTCCATACTGGGCAAGCTCAAACTCGGCGGGCATATTGACCCCGACCTGTTCGATATCTTCATGCGTGAAAAGGTTTACCTGACCTACGCACGGCAGTTCCTCGACCCCGAGCAGATTGACGAGGTGGACGAAAGCAAAATTCCCGGATATGCCCGGTGAGTGTTACACGGTATGGTGTGCAGGCAAGGTGCAATGCCCCCCGGGGTGGGTGGTTGTCGTCAATTCACTGGGGTGGTCTGGTCTACACAGGAGTCGTCCTGTACTTTACTTATTTGAATTTTACAGGGGCGACTAGCTGCATCCAGGACGCCCTCATTCCTGCGTGCCTGTCTCCCGCCTCGCCAGCCTGATGGTTGGGCGCATATAATCTGCGCTTGCTATTTGTTCGGAAGCAGGTATCGGTGAAACATTCAGGGGTGGCAACTGTCGCTCAAATACATGAGTTTGACGAGGTCGTGGACGTGCGCTCGCCGTCCGAATACGCCGAGGATCATATTGCCGGTGCGGTCAACTGCCCGGTGCTGGACGATGCGGAGCGTGTGCGCGTCGGCACGCTGTACCAGCAATCCCCGTTCGAGGCGAAGAAGATCGGCGCGGCGCTGGTTGCGCGTAACATCGCCCGTCATCTGGAAAATAACTGGCAGGACAAACCCAAGTCCTGGCATCCGCTGATTTATTGCTGGCGCGGCGGGCAGCGCAGTAATGCGATGACGCACATCCTGCGCCAGATCGGTTTTGCCGCCGAGCGGCTGGATGGCGGCTACAAGAGTTACCGCCATCATGTGCTGGAGCAGTTGCAAACGCTGCCCGCCAGGTTTTCCTTTCGCGTGATATGCGGCCTGACCGGCAGCGGCAAGAGCCGCCTGCTGGCTGTATTGCAACAGGCCGGCGCGCAGGTACTGGACCTGGAGGAGATTGCGCGGCATCGCGGCTCGGTGCTGGGGGATATGCCTGATGAAGCGCAACCCGCGCAAAAAGGTTTCGATAGCCAGGTGCTGGACAGGCTGGAATCCTTCGCTCCCGCTTTGCCGGTTTATGTCGAATCCGAAAGCAAGAAGATCGGCAGGCTGCGTGTTCCCGATGCGCTCATCCAGGCGATGCGGGTTAGTCCCTGCCTGCGCCTGGAGAGCCCTGTGGCAGTGCGGGTGGCGCTGCTGCGCGAGGATTACGCCCATTTCCTGCACGACCCGGCGCTGCTGCGCCGGCAGCTTGAACGCCTGAACGGAATGTATTCCAATGAGTTATTGGCGCACTGGCACGCACTGTGCGGAGCGCAGGCATGGGATGA
The DNA here is from genome assembly GCA_028713345.1 of Gallionellaceae bacterium. Lineage (GTDB taxonomy): Bacteria > Pseudomonadota > Gammaproteobacteria > Burkholderiales > Gallionellaceae > JAQTOM01. The sequence goes on from JAQTOM010000005.1 coordinate 28,874, forward strand.
GTTCATCGCCGAGCTGCTGGTGCGGCATTACGACCCGGCGTACAGTAAGTCTATCTGCGGCCACTACCGGAATTATGATGCGGCATATCGCCTCACTCTTGATGCGCTGAGCGAAAAAGATTTCCACCTGCTGGCTGAAGAGGTGCTTGCCTTGCCCGGCAATTTTGTCAACAATGGCGACGCTGCCTGAAAATATAACCTTCATGTCCGATCAAACTGTTGCCGATTTCGTATTGCCTGCCACCGGCGGAACCACTTTCAAGCTCTCCGCCGCACGCGGCAAATCGCTGGTGATTTATTTCTACCCCAAGGACGGTACGCCGGGCTGCACCACCGAGAGCCAGCAGTTTCGCGACCTCTATTCCGGCTTCCAGAAGGCGGGATGTGAAGTGGTTGGCATCTCGCGCGACAGCATCGAATCGCACGAAAATTTCAAGGCCAGGTTCAGCCTGCCATTCGTCCTGCTTTCCGACCCTGAAGAAGCTGTGTGTGAACAATTCGGCGTGATCAAGCTGAAAAATATGTATGGCAAGCAGGTACGCGGCATCGAGCGCAGTACCTTCGCTTTCGACAAGGACGGCGTACTGCGCCGTGAATGGCGCGGCATCAAAGCAGACGGGCACGCCCGGGAAGTATTACAATTCGTCCAAACCATTTAAGTACCCAAGGAGCATCATGCCACCACGCAAAGCCCCGGCAGCAACTAACCCCGCCACCAAGTTGTTTGTGCTGGACACCAATGTGCTGATGCACGATCCCACCAGCCTGTTCCGCTTCGAGGAGCATGACATTTACCTGCCGATGTTCGTGCTGGAAGAGCTGGACAACAACAAGAAAGGCATGACGGAAGTCGCGCGCAATGCGCGCCAGACCAGCCGCTTTCTCGATGAACTGGTCAGCGAAAGCGCACAGAACATTGATGTCGGAGTGTCGTTGCAAATGCAAGGCAACCAGGCCGCCACCGGACGCCTGTTCCTGCAAACCCAGTTCATCAACCACGAGTTGCCGCCCAGTCTGGCGCTCGGCAAGGCTGACAACGCCATCCTCGGCGTGGTGATGTTCCTGCAGAAGCAGCAGCCAAAACGCGCGGTGATCCTGGTCAGCAAGGATATCAACATGCGCATCAAGGCGCGTGCTCTGGGCCTGTCCGCGCAGGATTATTTCAACGACAAGGTGCTGGAAGACACCGACCTGCTCTATACCGGGGTACTGGCACTACCGCAGGATTTCTGGGACAAACACGGCAAGGACATGAAGTCCGGGTTGCAGAACGGGCATACCTTTTATGACATCAAGGGGCCGTTGTGCCGCGACCTGCTGGTGAATCAGTTTGTGTACCAGGAAAATGACGGGGGTACCCCGTTTTATGCCGTGGTTACCGGGCAGGGCAGCAATAGCGCGATGCTGCGCACGCTCACCGATTACACCCACCAGAAAAACGCCATCTGGGGCATCACGGCGCGCAACCGCGAACAGAACTTCGTGCTCAACCTGCTGATGAATCCGGAGATCGATTTCGTCACCCTGCTCGGCCAGGCGGGTACCGGCAAGACGCTGCTGACGCTGGCTGCCGGGTTGATGCAGACGCTGGAGCACAAGCTGTATTCGGAAATCATCATCACCCGCGTCACCGTGCCGGTGGGCGAAGATATCGGTTTCCTGCCGGGCACCGAGGAGGAAAAGATGACGCCGTGGATGGGCGCGCTGGACGACAACCTGGACGTGCTCAACAAGGCCGACGACGAGGGCGGCGAATGGGGGCGTGCCGCGACGCGCGACCTGATCCGCAGCCGCATCAAGATCAAGTCGCTCAACTTCATGCGCGGCCGCACCTTTCTCAGCAAATACCTGATCATCGACGAGGCGCAGAACCTCACCCCCAAGCAGATGAAGACGCTGATCACGCGCGCCGGCCCCGGCACCAAGGTGGTATGCCTGGGCAACATCGCGCAGATCGACACGCCTTACCTCTCCGAAGGCAGTTCCGGCCTGACTTACGTGGTGGATCGTTTCAAGGGCTGGGAACACAGCGGACATGTCACCCTGCAACGCGGCGAACGCTCGCGCCTGGCCGACCATGCCGCAGAAGTGCTGTAACCTGGCGGGCATGGCAAATGTGCCGCTCTTGATGATGAATCCGCCATGCCCGTTTCCCTGATGGAACTACTAGCCATTCCACTAGGCTGCCAAAAGACGGCAACCGAGTGGCTGGTTATCTCTCCAGCTCTACACCCGCAAGGGGTATGGTTCCCCGCTGCTTCGCAGCGACCCTTCCGCAGTCCCGCAAACGGGCGAGAGGGGCAAAGACTCGCTATGCGAGTTTCACTTTAAAATAAACTGCCATGAAAATCCTGTTCGACTTGTTTCCCGTCATACTTTTCTTCGTTACCTTCAAGTTTGCCGGGAAGAACCCGGAGGCCGCGCAGGCATTGGCGAATGCCATAGGCTATCAGGCCGAACCTTCGCAGTTGCCGGTTCTGCTCTCCACTGCCACAGCCATTGCCGCAACTATTGCCCAGGTCTTGTGGGTAAAGTGGCGGCACGGCAAGGTGGACACCATGCTGTTGGTGAGCTTCGGCATCATCACCTTGTTCGGTGGCGCGACACTGCTGCTGCACGACGAGACATTTATCAAGTGGAAGCCCACCGTCCTGTACTGGGTATTCGCCACCACGCTGGCGCTTTCCAATTGGCTGTTCAAGAAAAACCTGATGCGCGCACTGCTACAGGAAAAGCTCACGCTCCCGACCAGGGTATGGAACCAGGTCAATCTTAGCTGGAGCCTGTTTTTCGCCACTCTTGGCGTAGTCAACCTGTATGTTGCATTCAATTTCTCCACCGATGCCTGGGTCAATTTCAAGCTGTTCGGCGCGACCGGCATGATGCTGGTATTCATATTGTTGCAGGCCATGGCGCTGGAGAAATATGTAGAGGAAGAAAAGGAAAACAACTGATGCT
>JAQTOM010000005.1:31931-34250 GCA_028713345.1 Gallionellaceae bacterium
CCGTCATCGGTCAGGACACTCCAGACAGCCTGGAGAAACGCCTCGCGGCACGTCCCGCGCATGTGGCGCGGCTGCAAGCATTGCAGGAGGAAGGACGGTTGATTCTGGCCGGCCCGTTTCCTGCCGTGGACGCAAACGATCCTGTTATGGCCGGATTTTCCGGCAGCCTGATCGTGGCAGACTTTGCCTCTCTGCCTGATGCAGAAGCCTGGGCGCAGGCCGATCCCTATGTGGCCGCGGGAGTGTATGCTCAAGTCATGGTTAGACCATTCAAAAAGGTATTTCCGGCATGACAAGTCTTTATCTTGCCATGATGCGGCAAAGTGTCGTAAAATTCGCGCCCTTTGGCATTGGCTAACAAAAAACAGGTTTGACTATGGTTATTATTCGATTTGCACGCGGCGGTTCCAAGAACCGTCCATTCTTTAACGTGGTTGTGGCTGATTCCCGCAATCGTCGCGATGGGCGTTTCATCGAGCGCATCGGCTTCTACAATCCGGTTGCTCCTGAAAGCGCGGACGGCATGCGCATCCAGCTGGATCGTGTAGCACACTGGCAGGAAAAAGGCGCACAACTGAGCGATGCCGTTGCCAAGTTGGTCAAGCGCGCTGGTGCCGCAGCAAAAGCCTGACAAGGCAGACCCCATGATAGTCATGGGGCGGGTGGAGGGTGCGCAGGGCATACTCGGCTGGGTGAAGCTTAAAACTTACACCGAGTTCGTGGATGGGCTTGCCGAATTTCCGGTCTGGTGGCTGGGGGATGATAAGCATCCCTGGCGCGAGGTTAGCGTGGAAAAACTCGCGGTACAGAGCAAAGGCCTGATCGCAAAATTTCCCGGTTGCAACGACAGGACCACTGCCGAAAAATACAAAGGCCTGCTGGTGTCCGTGCCGCGCAGCAGCTTGCCGAAACAGCGCAAGGACGAATATTACTGGTCTGATTTAATCGGGCTGGACGTGGTCAACCTCGCAGGTGAAAGCTTGGGAACGGTAGATAACTTGATGGATACCGGTGCCAATCAGGTGTTGTGCGTGCAGGGCGGGAGCGGTGAGGTATTGATTCCGTTCATCGCCAGTGCCATCAAGCAGGTGAGCCTGGCAGAAAAACTGATACGTGTTGATTGGACCGCTGCTTGGGCAGAGAAACACTGAGTGACATGCGCTTCGATGTTGTCACCTTGTTTCCGGAGATGTTTGATGCGATTACGCAATACGGCGTAACGCGGCGTGCGGCGGAGCAGGGCAAGTTTGTTTTGCAGACGTGGAATCCGCGCGACTTCACCAGCGATAATTATCGCACCGTGGATGACCGCCCATACGGCGGCGGCCCCGGCATGGTGATGCTGGCGGAGCCGCTGGCACGGGCGATCAACGCGGCGAAACAAAGCCTGGCGCAAGCCGGGGTGGCCAAGAGTTGCGTGCTACACCTGTCGCCGCAAGGCAGGCCGCTCACCCACGAAGTGGTGAAGGAATTGCTGGCGCGGAACGAGGGATGGATTTTGCTGGCGAGCCGTTACGAGGGCGTGGATGAACGCCTGATCCGGCAGCAAGTGGATGAAGAGCTTTCCATCGGCGACTATGTGTTGTCCGGCGGCGAGTTGGCGGCGATGGTGTTGATGGACAGCCTGGTGCGGCAAATCCCCGGAGTGCTGGGCGATGCCGAATCGGCGCAGCAGGATTCCTTCGTGCAGGGCTTGCTGGACTGCCCGCACTACACGCGCCCGGAAGAATTTGCAGGCGAGGGTGTGCCGGAAGTGTTGCTTTCCGGGCACCACGCCGAGATAGAGAAGTGGCGGCTGAAACAGGCGCTGGGACGCACCTGGCAACGCCGCCCGGATTTGCTGGCAGCACGCCAGTTAACAAAACAGGAAGCTCGGCTACTGGCAGAGTACCAGCAGGAACAAGCTTCCGTACAACAAGAGGAAACAAAATGAATCTGATCGCAACACTCGAGCAGGAAGAAATCGCCCGCCTGGGTAAAACCATTCCGAATTTCGCCCCCGGCGATACCGTGATCGTCAACGTGAACATTGTCGAAGGTGAGCGCAAGCGTACCCAGGCTTTTGAAGGTGTGGTGATTGCCAGGCGCAACAAGGGACTCAACTCATCTTTTATCGTGCGCAAAGTTTCTGCCGGTGAAGGTGTAGAGCGTACCTTCCAGACTTATTCACCAAGCATCGCCAGCATCGAAGTGAAGCGCCGCGGCGATGTGCGTCGCGCCAAGCTGTATTATCTGCGTGACCGCTCCGGCAAGTCTGCGCGCATCAAGGAAAAACTTACTGCCAAGTAAGTTTTCAGTGAAGGCTAATGCCTGTGTATG
>JAQTOM010000005.1:34350-52187 GCA_028713345.1 Gallionellaceae bacterium
GAAGCGCCGCGGCGATGTGCGTCGCGCCAAGCTGTATTATCTGCGTGACCGCTCCGGCAAGTCTGCGCGCATCAAGGAAAAACTTACTGCCAAGTAAGTTTTCAGTGAAGGCTAATGCCTGTGTATGTGGGCGTTATGCTGGAACTAAAAACTTACTGCCAAGTAAGTTTTCAGTGAAGGCTAATGCCTGTGTATGCGGGCGTTATGCTGGAACTAAAAACTCGCTGCCCGCAAGGCTGAGGCGTAACGCCCGGCAGGCTGCGGAAAAACGGGAGGCGATGCCTCCCGTTTTTTATTGCGCTATCATTGGTGCATGGACTATCAGGCAAAACTAAAAACACCTTTCGGCGTACTCGGCATCCAGTGCACGGATGATACGCTGACCGGCATCGAGTTTCTTGCGCCGGATACACCGCCGCTGTCACCGCGCAATGCTTTCGCACAAACCGTATGCGGACAATTGACCGCCTATTTTGCCGACCCCGATTTTCATTTCGACCTTCCGCTCAGGCCTAACGGCACCGCGCACCAAACCAAAGTCTGGCGGGCGATGTGTGCCATTCCGCGCGGGCAGACACGGCAGTATGGCGAGTTGGCCGCACAGATCGGCTCCAGCGCGCGCGCGGTGGGGCAGGCGTGCGGTAACAACCCCATCCCCGTCGTCATCCCCTGTCACCGCGTGGTGGGCAAGTCCGGCATGGGCGGCTTCATGCACCACAGCGGCGGATATGCGCTGGACATCAAACGCTGGCTGTTGGCGCATGAAGGTGTGATTTGAACAACACCGACCTTCTCGACGAATTCTGCGACAGCCTGTGGCTGGAAGACGGCCTGTCGCGCAACACGCTGGAAAGCTACCGGCGCGACCTGCGCAAGTTTGCAGGCTGGCTGGAAAAACAGCGCGAGGCTTCGCTACTGCAAACCACCCATGCGGACATTCAAGGCTTTCTCGCACACCTGGTCACGGAACAAAAGGCCAGGGCGAGCAGCACCGGTCGCGCTATCTCCAGCCTCAAGCGCCTGTTCCGCTATCTGCTGCGGCAGAACAAGGTGAGTGCCGACCCCACGCTGCAAATAGCCACCCCCAAGCTGCCGCGCGGCCTGCCCAAAACGCTTACCGAGCAGGATGTGGAGCTATTGCTGAACGCACCGGATATGGAAACGCCGCTAGGCATACGTGACCGCACCATGCTGGAAGTGCTGTATGCCACCGGCCTGCGTGTGTCCGAACTGGTAAGTTTGAGCGTGGCGCAGGTCAGCCTCGACATGGGCGTGGTGCGCGTGATGGGTAAGGGCAGCAAGGAACGGCTGGTGCCGCTGGGTGAGGAGGCGCTGGACTGGCTGCGCCGTTATTTGAAAGAAGCGCGCCCGGCGTTGCTGGCAGGCAAGGTGAGCGGCGCCATGTTTGTCACCGCGCGCGGTGCAGCGATGACGCGGCAAATGTTCTGGTATCTCATCAAACGCCACGCCAAGCACGGCGGCCTGGACAAGCCGCTGTCGCCGCACACCCTGCGCCACGCCTTCGCCACCCATCTGCTCAACCACGGCGCGGACTTGCGCGTGGTGCAGTTGCTGCTCGGCCATGCAGATATTTCCACGACGCAGATTTATACCCATGTGGCGCGGGAACGGTTGAAGCAGTTGCACGCACAGCATCATCCGAGGGGATGAATCCAGGACTGTCCAGATGGATCTGGATATGTTTGCAGACTTCGCCATTTCCATGTGGCATCACCGCTGGAAAACATGCTGCCTGATGACGCCCTAGCTTTTCATTGCAACTTTTATCCAACTTGGGTAGTCTTACGCCCGCTCTTGTTTTAATGCTTAACCTTTAGGAGGCAATCCATGCAAACCGACTACCCAATCGCAACCCCGTCCGGCTCGCTTGTGCTCGAGCAGAACAAGGTGCTGCGCAATACTTACATGATGCTGGCGCTCACCATGGTTCCCACGGTAATCGGCGCATTCGCCGGCTTGGCAACCAATTTCTCGTTCATGGCGCAACATCCCATCATGGCCCCGCTGCTGATGTTCGCGGTAATGATGGGCATGCTGTTCGCAGTCACTGCGTTGCGCAATAGCGTGTGGGGCATCGTCGCCTTGCTGGGCTTCACCTTTGTCGCGGGCTGGTTCCTCGGGCCGATCCTGCAAGTGGCGCTGCACCTGAAGAACGGCGCACAGTTGGTCGGCATGGCCGCTGGCGGCACCGGGCTGATTTTCTTCAGCCTGGCAACGCTCGCCACGGTGACCAAAAAAGATTTCAGCTTCATGGGCAAGTTCCTGTTCATCGGCCTGGTATTGCTGGTCATTGCTTCGCTGGCCAACATTTTCTTTCAGGTACCCGCACTGTCGCTGACCATTTCGGCCATCGCCATACTGATCTTCTCGGCTTACATCCTGTTCGACATCAGCCAGATCATCCACGGCGGCGAAACCAATTATGTGATGGCGACCATGGCGCTGTACCTGGATATCTACAACATATTTGTCAACCTGCTTAGCCTGCTGATGGCATTGAGCGGCGAACGCGACTGAGACTTCGCGAACTACAGGCGGCAGCACATAGTTTTGCTGCCGCATCATTTTTAGTTGATGGCAGATCTGCCTTTGGTGCACACGGCTTGTTCCTTGCGTATGCAAACCGTTTGTCTATTGCATGTTCCGTCAGTTCTAACGCAGTTCCCGCATGGCCTGCCCACTTATGGCGGGTGGGGGATGCATGCAGCCCCAACTTTCCTGTTTGGCAAGTGTGCAGTTGAGTAATCAAGCCGGGTATCTGCTTTCGCCAAAGGCAGGCAATCCGCAATAATTTGAACAGGGATTGATAGTGAATCTGGCTTTATTTGATCTGGACAATACATTACTGAGTGGCGACAGCGATTTTGAATGGGCGCAGTTTCTCATCGAGCGTGGCGTGCTCGACCGCGAGCTGTTTGAGGCCAGAAACCAGGCTTTCTATGAGCAGTACAAGGCGGGGACGCTGGATATTCACGAGTTCCTCGACTTCCAGTTGAAGCCGTTGTCGCGCCACCCGCGCAGCGTGCTGGATGGCTGGCATGAGGAATTCATGCGGTGCAAGGTGCATCCGATGATGGGGCAGGCAGCGCACAACCTGGTGGCACGGCACCGCACGGCTGGCGACATATGCGTCATCATTACCGCCACCAACAGTTTTGTGACCGCACCGATTGCGCGCGAGTTCGGCGTGGAGCATCTGATTGCGACTGAACCGGAACAGAAGGACGGCGAATTTACCGGACGCGTGACCGGTGTGCCATGCTTCCGTGAAGGCAAGATCACCCGCCTGGAAAGCTGGATGGCGCAACGTGGGTGGAACTGGAACAGCTTTGCCGACAGCTGGTTTTATAGCGATTCGCTGAACGACTTGCCGCTGCTGTGCAAAACCAAACATCCGGTGGCAGTTGACCCGGATGCCACTCTACATGCCCATGCTGAACAACATGGCTGGCGCATTATTTCCTTGCGCTGAATTTTGCTCGTCAAACGGCGCGATGACGACAGCTTTGCCTTTCTCAACTTTTGGTGTTTTTCGGATCAGGCTTGGAGTCAGGCATCTTCCCGGATTGAGCGGCGGGAAGACGTCCGCGTTGCTGATTTATCTGGCGATGGAAGCAGGCCACAAGTACCGCCGGGAAAAGCTGCCTGAACTTTTCTGGCCTGACTTGCAGGTTGGGCCGGCACGGTTCAATTTGCGCCATACTTTTTTCACTTGCGCCATGCGTTGGCTGGCAACACGGGCGCCACCTTTTTTACTATCCGGTCGCGACTGGCTATGCCTTAACCCGGACAGCACATTCCGCATGGATGCAGTGGAATTTGCTGCCACCGTACCCGCCTGTGCGGCAATCCTTTCCCCGGAATACTGCAACCCGTGCATTGCGAAAATGGCCATCAATCTCAAGAATGCAGGGAGCGCATGAAAATAATTGACCGTCAGCCTGTGAGCCAGGTCACAGCCGTGATGCCTGCATCGCCCGGATTCCCGGTCATCGAGCCTGGCACCTTGGGCGCCTGTCCGGTTGCGCCCGATGCCTTGCGGGGCATCAAGCGCCAGCAGACCAACCCCGCGCGCTGGAATGGGCAGGGCTGGCAGGAATTTGCTGTTGCGATCCGCGACTGCGGCATCGAACTGCGGGAACATGTTGCCGCGCGTGGCACTTTCGTTACCGATGCGGGCGGGACGGCTTACGGCCTGCCGCACGGTGTGGTGATCGCACGCAGCGCCGCGCAGGTCGCGGATTTGCTGCGGGCTGCGCAACAGCACCGCGTGCCGGTCACCGTGCGCGGCGGCGGCTTGACGACGGAAGGGGAGTCGGTTGCATTCGGCGGCGTACTGCTGGACATGACCGGCATGAGCCGGGTGTTGCACGTCGACACGGATGCGCTGACGGTGCGCACCGAAGCGGGAATTTTCTGGCACAGCCTGGCCGAGGAGTTGCGCCGTCAGGGCATGGATTATCTTTCCGCGCCGCTCAACCTGACCTCATCGGTCGGCGGCACACTGGGCGTCGGCGGCATCGATGTGAATTCGCCGCGCCTGGGTTGCAGCGCCGATCAGGCCTTGGCCTTGCAGGTGGTGACGCCGACCGGTGAAATCATGGAATGCTCGGATACGCAGAATGCCGAACTGTTCCGGCGCGTGATTCTCGGCTACGGCCAGTTCGGCGTGATCACCGAAGCCACACTCGGGATACGTCGCTATACGCCGCTGAGGATGCATTATTTTTATTACGATACGCTGCGCACCGCGATTGAAGATTTGCAGATGCTGGACAGGAACGATGCCAGCGATTATTCCGGGATACTGACCATCATGGACTGCGCGGTGAACCTGCTGGTGGCCTTCGATACGCCGGAGCGTGAAGCGGCATTCAAGGCAAACTGGCAGCCGCAGTTGCGCGGCCATGGCGAGTCCGGTTTTGCCTTGTGCATGTTGAAACGCTATGCGTTGCGTCCGTGGAAACTATCCGAGGCGTGGTATTTGTTGCAGCGCAAGCGCGAATTGTTTCCCGAGTTGCAGCGCCCGGAATATATGCGTGACGGCCTCATGTTCGAGCGCAGTGTGGTGTTCTCGCGCGCCGTGTGGAAATTCTGGGGCAGCAGGCAGATGGTCATTCCCGATCTGGCGACTTCGGCGGAAAAATTCGTCGCGGCGGTGGAGCGCGGCAATGCGGTATGCCGCAAGTATTTTCCGCACTACACCCTGTACATGGTCGGCATCAAACTGCGCCCGGAGCACAGGCCGCATTATGAAATGTCGTGCATCCCGCCCGATGCCGAGGGGTGGGCTTACGGTTGCGAATTCGAGCCGATGCTGGATGGCCGGGTGTACAGCCGCGATTATTTCCAGTCGTTCAAGAACGCGATTTACGACATCGGCGTCGGCATGGGTGCCAGCTACTACCGTTTTGGCGGCATGATGAAAGGCTATATCCGGCGCGTGTTCGGCGACGAGGTGGTGGATCGCCATCTGGCGATGAAGCGCAAGGCCGATCCGGCGATGATACTCAACCGCGATGTGATTTTCTGATGAAAAAATCGAAAGACCATGCCGCCTGTAGCGGCTGCAGTCTGTGCCTGCTGGTGTGCCCGATGTGGCGGCAGCACCGCGACATCAGCCTGACCGCGCACGGCTACGCCAAGGCGCTGCAACACGGTGCAGCCGCTGCCGACCTCGCCGCTGCGCTGTGGAATTGCACCCTGTGCGCGGCCTGCGATCCGGTATGCCCGGAGCAAATCGACGTGACCGGAATGATCCTCAACCTGCGTCGCCAGCTGGTTCATCCGCATGCCCAGGACTTGCAGGCACGCATGGAAGGGCAGACAACGCGTTCGCCGGCAACGCAATCAACCGCTGCATCTGTATTGCTGCCCGACCCTGCGTTGCGCGAACACCCCGGCACGTTGGCGCGTATTGCTGCCTTGCTGGGAATTGCCGTCGCGGAGGATGACGGCGCGGATATCGCGCTGGCGCTGGAAGCCGGCGTAACCATTCCACCGCACCGCCTGAAAAGATTTCTCGATCCCTTGCGCCGGCTGGATAAGATAATCGTTGCCGAAGGGTTGTTATTGAAACACCTGAGGCTATGGTTACCCAAGGTGCGCATCGTCAGCCTGGGCGAGGCGCTGAGCAGTCATGCCGCAGTGCGCCGCAGCTTGCGCGCCACCGACCTGTACGTGATCGAGCCGCGCGCCTATCATGCCGATTACCAGCGCCTGGTCAGGCATTACGACGGTTTGCGTGTTGCCAGCGGCAGCGCATTCAATCTCGACTTGCAGCGTATCGCCATCCCCGCGACGGCATGCAGTTTGCCGCAACGTTCGGAGGTGAACATGGCGGATGATGAAGGCCGGGCGTGCTGGATGCTGCATGGCCGCAAGGTTAGCCGCATCGTGGTGGAAAGCATGGCAGACCGTACTCTGCTGGCGAAGGTCAGTGGTGTTCCGGTGGTGCACCTGGCGGAGGTGGCGGCTGATGCGTAATTTCGATTGGGTAAACACCGGCTTTGCCGTGGGGATTTAACTATTGATCTGCTGCCAGCAACCGACGGGATAACAACGACTGTATATCGCGCCTGCCGTCAGCGATCAAATAAATAAAAACACGCTTTCCAACCACACGATAAATAAGGCGATAGGGTTTGAAAAATGCCTGGCGATATTCACGGATACCCAAGGCCAGCAATTCTTTGGGGTAACTGCCACGCTCCGGAAAGGTGGCAAGGCTGCCAGTCACTTTCAACAACTGATCCAACACATGGTTTGCGCTTCCGGGCGAATCAAATTCGGTGATGTAATCGAAAATTTCTTCGAGGTCATTTTCCGCCCCCGTCGTCAGCAACACCTCGTGCTTCATCTATTGCGCCTGCTTGGCTCGCAAACGCTGCACTACTGCTGCCACAGGCTTCACCTTGCCCCGCTCGATTTCTTGATTGCCCAGTGCAAGAACTTTCAGCAATGCCAGTGTCTCCTGCGTTGCCTCGAATGAAGCGACATCCTGAATCACAGCCTTGGCTTCACCGTTTTGGGTAATCACCATCGGCTGGCGTTGCTCGGCCAATTGCAGCAACACCTCGGCGGCATTGGCCTTGAGATAACTGATCGGCTTGATTTGAGACAAGTAGCTCATGGTGGGTTCCATAAAATTTAATGAGACCGAATATAGTTCTTTTTCAGACTTGGTGCAACCATATCGCTGAGTGCGATGAAACGATGATGATGGCAGTGAACTGCGCGCTGGCAATCTTTATCGGGGTTGCGTGAGGTGGTGGTTTCACAATTTGTCCTTGGCGAATCCCCACAGCCGCAATAACAGCACACAGGCCAATGCCAGGTTTCCAGCAAATAAAAAAGCCGCACCCGCGCCCCAGTAGTGCCACAACATACCGAACAGCACGCCCGCTGGAATGGCGCTTAGTCCTACAGCGAGGTAATACCAGCCAAAGGCGGTGCCGCGTTCACGTTCATCCGCATAGACGCTGATCAGCGCGCGCTCGGAGCCTTCGCTCAGGCCGGTGACCAGGCCGTAGGCGACCACGCTGAGCCACAACGAGTAAGCGTGTTCCACCTGGCTGAAGGCGAGGAAACTCAGGCCATAACCCAGCCAGCCGATCATGGTGAGATGACCGAGGCCGAAGGTGTCCGCCATGCGCCCGCCATGGGTCGAGGTCGCCGCCTTGGTGATATTCAGCGTGGCCCACAGCAGCAGCAGTTGCACGATGCTCATGCCCATCTCGTTGCCGCGTAGCAGGATAAAACTTTCCGAAACGCGAGCGAAGGTGAACAGCACCAATACCAGCAAGTAGCGACGGGTGTGCTGTGACAGAGCAGACCAGAGCAGCGGCGCACGCGGGTTTTCCTTCTTCACTTCCTTGCGCGGTGGCTCATGCACACCGAAGGTCAGCAATAGCATCACCGCCACGCCCGGCGCCGCCGACCACAGGATCACTTCGCTGACGGACAATCCCAGCCAGGTCAGCGCAACAATGGCCAGCAAGCTGCCCGCCATCGCACCGGCGTTGTCCAGCGCGCGCTGAAAACCGTAAGCGTGGCCATGCATGTCGCAATGTGTGGCATCGGCCAGCAGCGCGTCGCGCGGCGCATTGCGTATGCCCTTGCCGGCGCGGTCCACGCTGCGCAGCAACAGCAGTGCTCCCCAGCTGGTTACCAGCCCCAGCAGCGGGCGTGCGAGGTTCGACAATGCATAGCCGGATACCGTGAGCCGCTTGCGCCGCCCGGCCTTGGCATCGGAATAGCGTCCCGCCCACAGTTTGAGGAAGCTTGCCGCCGCATCCGCTACCCCTTCTACCAGCCCCAATATTACCGGCCCCGCGCCCAGCACGGTGGCGATGAGTATGGGGATGAACGGCGTGACCATCTCGGAGGCGAGGTCGTTGAAAAAACTGACCAGCCCCAGAATCACTACTGTGCGCGGCAGTTTGTGTCTCATATGCGCTTATTTTTCTGGTTAGATTTTCTGCATTTTACGTTAGAATACGCAGTATGCCTCGGTAGCTCAGTGGATAGAGCGACCCCCTCCTAAGGGGTAGGTCGTACGTTCGATTCGTATCCGGGGCACCAGTATCCATAAGGCTTGTAGCGATGCAGGCCTTTCTTCTTCCCGCATGGTTTTATAGGATGTAACCAGTTTGTAACCGCGTTTTCCGAATGGGGCGGCGTTCCAATCAGCTGTTGTGGAACCTGTTTCCGCAGAAAATTTCGATTCTGTCACCAAGCGACCCATGCGCGGTTTGGATGTTGTCAGTCGTTACAGGCTTGTACCGATTGACGGCCTTGCCGACATTCTTGCGTCTGCAAAAGAACTTGGAATTCCGGCGAATGAAATTGAGGGTTTGGTTTATAAGGGTCACGCTTATCCAGTCCGTCCTGATTTAGCCAATCAAGCCATCGGATAAGCAATCATCCCGCTGTCATGAATGTAATATTCCTTCACCACTATTTGCGCTCAGCCAGGCAATCTGCCCAGTTGTTTGGCGTTTCATAGATACGCACACGTTCCAGCCGCAGATGGTTGCCGCAGGTTTTGCGGTAAGCGTTGTCGAGCAACCTGAATGCGACCGCGGCCAGATTTTCTGCAGTGGGCGGCACATCCAGCACCACAGTCCGGTGGCCGGGCAGCGTTTGCAGGAAATCCAATACCACACGGTCATCGCGATAGACCAGAAAGGCATGATCCCATGCATCCACCAGTTGTTCCTTGGCAATGCGTTTTACTTCCGAATAGTCCATCACCATGCCCTGTTCGGGTGACCCCTCGGTATTGATGATGTCGCCGGACAGGGTTATTTCTATGGCATAGCGGTGGCCGTGCAAATGCCTGCACTGGCTTGTGTGATTGGGAATGCGGTGGCCCGCGTCGAATTCCAGTCTTCGGGTGATTTGCATGGCAGCGGGTAGAAGTTGTCAGGCGGCAATTATATCTTGAATGCGGGGAACCCCGAACAAGTCGCGTGAGGTTGCAGGCCCTGCCGGGCCCTGGTGTTGCCGCAAAGAGGTGTGCGCAATTTGAAGGAACCCGGGAATGGCAAACATGCGTTGCGCATTATGGCGGGCTTTATACCAGGAGCGGTGGCGCAATCAAGCGGAACTACGGGTTGTCCGAAGATGCACCGAAGCCAACCGGCAAGGTCGAAGAGTGCAATATGACAGCAACATGAGACAGCGTGGCGGAGGTTACGGTTTATTCAAGCTGCGAACGGACTGCACGTTTCCGTTCGCATGCCTGTTTGCGCTACCAAAAAGGCCAGCCTGTTTCCAGAGGCAGTATTCGGCAGGGTTGGCTGCGTGCGGGCGTTCCATCCGGTTGCCAGATCATTTTGATATGGCGCGCAGCGAGCATGTGTATAGCGGGTGTTCAACTGGCTCTCCGGGCGAGTGCACTATGATCGCCTGACAGTGGTCATGACCCCGGCGTCCACCCTTTTCGTGGTTAAGCAATCAGGCGCGGGCTTCTTGTCTGGTTGCTTTACCGCTCCAGATTCAACTCTATCTCGGTGTTATCCCCTTTGCGCACGGATACCTTCTCGGTCACCATCTTGTATCCTTCCAGCTTTACGCTGATTGCATGCACTCCAGGTTCCATTTCCAGATGCAACGGTGACATACCGAAATACACGCCATCCAGATAGACTTTGGCACGCGGCGGATTGGTGTTGACCAGCAATAGGCCGCTCGTGTCGGTGGCGTGTGGCGTATACGAAGGGGCAGGAACCGCAGCGTTCGAACCAGGCACTGGTGCCGCCTGTATTGTGGCGGCAGGTGCGGGCTTGCTGGCAGCCGGAGCGACCAGCACGGTCACACCAGGAATAGGTTTTGTACCGGGCGTCAGGTTGAACAGCTCGGGGCGTGCCGCCATCAGGCTGGCGCTGATGGCCTCGGTGGTTTTTTCGGTGACGATGCCCAGTTCCTTACGCAGGTATAGGGCGATATCCTCCTTGTTGTTGCCTGATACGCCTGCAAACCGGTCATTTTTTTCTGCCACAATACCAGACCACACCACCTTGCCCGTACTCATGTCTTTCAGGGTGGTTTCTATCAGGATGGATATTTCGTCGCGGTCTTTGACGTTAAGGGTGAGTTCCTTCACCACCCCGCTCAACTCGAACAGCGCATCACTATTTTGTGCCTCGCTTATTGGAAAGCCGGCATCATCCAGGCGTTTTTTCATCGAATTTGTCACAAGGGTGGCGACATCCTGTTCGGTAACTATATCATTGCCACTCATGCCGGACACGTGTTGTGCACCCGTTCCGAGTTTGCGCGGATTGCCCATCTTGCGGGTGTCCGTGTAACGGCTAATATGGATGCTGGCGGCATATTTCAGCAACGGCGCGTTGGGGTTAGCCTTCTTGCTTTCATTGACACTGAGGCCTTCGCTGCTCTCGCAACCGAACATGCCGGCAATGCAAGGCATCTTGGGCATGCTCGCGTTGGAACAACCCACAGAAAGCACGGCAATAAAACCCATAAAAATACGCTGCAAGAATTGTTTCATCACACCCATCCAGAAATCGCAAAGGCGGAAGTATAACAAAGAGCCGAGTCAGCCTACAAAGTCATTGCAGAGCCAGCACCGTGGACAGGCACCGTATGGTATATTCGATAAAAGGAGATGCTGAAGAGCCTGTTCCTCGTAAAACCCCTGGTTGCATGAATAACCCCAGGAAAAACAGGACTTATTCAGCGCTTCCATAACATTTAAACTCTTTTTTCAAGAAGGACTAGCCATGCTACAAACTGCAAGACTCGCCATGTTTGCCATACTGGGTGTAATGGCCGCAAGCCATGTGTACGCTGAAAATAAACCTGCGGCAGTGGTAAATGGTATATCCATTCCCCAAGAGCGCATGGATTTGCGCGTCAAAGCCGTTACTGCCCAGACACAAGGCGGACAGAAGGATAGCCCGGAACTGCGCAAGGCCATTCGCGACGACCTGATCAACATCGAAATCATGTCACAGGAGGCGGTCAAGAAAGGCTTGGACAAGCAGCCGGAAACTGCCCAGCAACTGGAGCTGACCAAGCAGACCGTGCTGTCCGGGGCATTCGTGCAGGATTACGTGAAGAGCCATCCGGTCAGTGAAAAAGACCTCAAGGATGCTTATGAAAACCTGAAAAAAAATCTTGGCGCCAAGGAATACAATGTGCGCCATATCCTGGTGGAAAAAGAGGCCGAGGCGAAGTCACTTGTCGCACAACTCAAAAAGGGGGGCAAATTCGACAAGCTGGCAGAAGCCAACTCCAAGGATCCCGGATCCAGGGAACGCGGCGGGGATCTGGGATGGATTCCTGTCGGCAACATACCCAGCACTTTCGTGAAACCGTTTGGCGATGCGCTGATGAACCTGAACAAGGGGCAAACGAGCGAGCCTGTGCAGTCACAATTTGGCTGGCACATCATCAAGCTGGAGGACGTGCGCGATTTCAGGATGCCGCCATACGAGGAGCTCAAGCCGCAACTCACGCAACGCATGCAGCAGGATATGGTAAAAAATGCAATCGCCGATCTGCGCACCAAGACAAAGATCGAATAATTCCATCTGCATCCAGCAGGAAAATAAAGGTAGTCCGCTGGGCTGCCTTTATTTTTATCAGAATGGTATCCGCAGCCCCGGACTGGCATCCAGCAATACACGGCGGAAATCGTCCTGGATGCGTTTCAGGGCTGCGGCATCAACGGCTTCAAAGCGCAACACGATTACCGGCGTGGTGTTGGACGGACGCATCAAGCCAAAGCCATCGGCATATTCCACGCGCAGGCCGTCCAGGGTGATGATGTCCTGCGCGCCAGTAAACTTTGCATCATTCCTGATCTGCGCAATCAATGCGTAGTTCTCACCTTCCTGCACATGGATGTGCAACTCCGGTGTGCTGACCGAGTTGGGCAGTTTATTCAGCGCGGCGCTCGGGTCTGCCTGTTGGCTCAGGATTTCGAGCAGGCGCGCCCCGGCATACAGGCCGTCGTCGAAGCCATACCAGCGTTCCTTGAAAAACATGTGGCCGCTCATTTCTCCTGCCAGCAGCGCACCAGTTTCCTTCATCTTGGCCTTGACCAGCGAATGGCCAGTCTTCCACATGATGGGCTTGCCGCCGTGTTCGCGTATCCAGCCGAACAGGTTGCGCGTGGACTTTACGTCAAAGATGATTTCCGCACCGGGGTTGCGGCTCAATACGTCGGCTGCGAACAGCATCAGCTGCCGGTCAGGGTAGATGATGCTACCGTCCCTGGTGACTACGCCCAGACGGTCGCCGTCGCCATCGAAGGCCAGGCCGAGTTCGCTGCCGTTGCTGGCGAGTGCCGCAATCAGGTCTTGCAGATTTTCCGGTTGTGAAGGGTCGGGATGGTGGTTGGGAAAATTTCCGTCGACCTCGCAAAACATCTCCGTGACCGTACAGCCCAGTTTGCGGTACAGCGTCGCCGCAAAATCCCCGGCCACACCGTTGCCGCAATCCACGGTGATGTCGAGCGGGCGCGCCAGCTTGATGCCGGATGCAATGCGCTCGAGATACTCGCTGCTGATGTCGCGTTGCGTGTAACGGCCTGCGCCATGGCTGAGGTTGTTGTGCTCGATGCGCGCGCGCAATGACTGGATGGTATCACCGGACAGGGTTTCGCCCGCCAGCACTATCTTGAGGCCGTTGTAGTCCGGCGGGTTGTGGCTGCCGGTAATCATCACGGCGCAATGCGTGTCCAGATGATGGGCGGCGAAATACACCATGGGTGTGGCGACACGCCCGACATCGATCACATCGATGCCGCTCTTCTGGATGCCGCGCGCCAGAGCAGCCGCAAATTCCACGCCGGACAATCTCCCGTCGCGTCCGATGGCGATGGCGGATTGATTGCGTGCTGCGGCTTCCGAGCCGATGGCGTGGCCGATGGCCTCCACCACCTCCGCCGTCAGCGTCTTGCCGACGATGCCGCGTATATCGTAGGCCTTGAAAATTTCCCTGGGTAAATTCAGCATGGCTTCATTCTTCGTGATTTAGGGGTGGAAGGTACTGGACGACCTGGCCGGGCGTCAGCTGTTTCATGCAATTGAAATGGCCGAGCGGGCATTCCCGCTTGAAACAGGGGCTGCATGGCAGGTCGAGCTTGATGATTTGCGCCCGGTCCGACAGCGGCGGGGTGAACTGCGGGGAACTGGAG
Source organism: Gallionellaceae bacterium (assembly GCA_028713345.1). GTDB lineage: Bacteria > Pseudomonadota > Gammaproteobacteria > Burkholderiales > Gallionellaceae > JAQTOM01. Next base: position 48,044 of record JAQTOM010000005.1, read on the forward strand.
CCGTACAGTGCGAGCATGGGGCGATCCAGTGCGGCAGCCAGGTGCATCAGGCCGGAGTCGTTGCTCACCACCAGATCGGCGCAGGACAGCAGCGCGACGGCCTCGTCCAGTTCGGTTGCGCCACACAGATTGCGGCATGCTTCATTGCCCAGTGCGATAATTTTTTCACCAATCTCCCTGTCCTTGGATGAACCGACCAGCCACACGGCATAACCCCGCCCGCGCAAATGCTGCGCCAGTTCGGCAAAGTAGGGAATCGGCCAGCGCTTGGCAGGGCCGTATTCCGCACCGGGACAAAATACGGCAACGGGCCGGGTGACCGACAGGTCCAGTTTTTTGAGTACAGATCGGCGCTGTTCCTCGCTGACGTGTAGTCTCGGTTGCGGAACAGGGCGCTGGATGGCGTTACCCGGCGCTTCGGCCAGTTGCGCGAAGCGTTCCACCATCAGCGGCAATTCATGCTTATCCAGCTTGCGCGCATCGTTCAGCAGGCCATAACGCATCTCGCCGACAAATCCGGTACGTAGCGGGATGTTGGCAAAGAAGGGAACGAGTGCGGACTTGAATGAGTTGGGCAACACGATGGCCTGGTCATAATGCGCGGCGCGCAATTTTTTGCCGAGGCGGTAGCGTGCTGCAAGTTTTAATGCGCCATGCGGGAAAGGGTTGACGATACCTCCATGCACCTCGGGCATTTTACGCAACAATGCCGCAGTCCATAACGGGGCAAGCACATCAATTTGCGCGTCGGGGTAGCGTTGCTTGAGGCGCGTTAACAAGGGCCTCACCAGCATGGTGTCGCCTACCCAGCTTGGCGCGATAACGAGTATTTTTTGCATTCTGCCTTATGCGTTGAAGCAGAGTTTACTTGGGGCAAATGAGCATTCTGAGCCGCCGTATTGGCAAGCGCATAACCAACGACTTGGCTGACGCCTTTTGGCAGCTTAGTCGGGCGGCCAGTCGTTGCATCAGCAGTTTTTCAGTGATGACCCCTGGGCAATTCACCCTTGAGCCTGTACAGCGTGCTGCAATAAGGGCAACGCGCCTCGCCCAGCTTGTCCACCGGGATATATACCTTGGGATGGCTATTCCACAGGCTTGTACCCGGCGTCGGGCAGTGCAAAGGCAATTCTGCAGCGGTGACTTCAATGTGGTGTTGCGTAGCGTGTATGGTTTGCATAACCAACCTCCCTAAACGGTCATGGCGGATTGCCGCCAAAAAATAATGAAAGCCGGTCACCAAGACCGTTTCCCTGATGGAACCACTGATGAAGCAACTAGCCATCTGACTAACCCAGCAAAAGACACTGGGCAAGTCATTGGTTATAGCCATTCCACTTGGCTGCCAAAAGACGGCAATCAAGTGGTTGATTATAAGCCCGCGAGCAGGCAGCAAGCCGCTGGTTATCGCTCTGCGAGTGTTATGTTAGATGTGTACCAGCCAGCCGGCATGCTGTGGGTTTTTCCCGCTGACACAATCGAAGAACAGCGATTGCAGACGGGTCGTGATCGGGCCGCGCGAGCCGCAACCGATGGTGCGGTTATCCAGTTCGCGGATCGGGGTCACTTCCGCTGCGGTGCCGGTAAAGAAGGCCTCGTCGGCGCAATATACTTCGTCGCGCGTGATGCGTTTCTCGATCAACTCGATGCCCAGATCGGATGCCAGCGTGATGATGGAATCGCGCGTGATGCCTTCCAGGCAGGAGGTCAGATCGGGCGTGTACAGCTTGCCCTTCTTCACGATAAAAATATTTTCGCCCGCACCCTCCGCCACATAGCCATCCACATCCAGCAGCAGCGCCTCGTCATAGCCGTCATGCGCCACTTCCTGATGCGCCAGGATGGAATTGGTGTAGGTGCCGACCGATTTGGAGCGGCACATGTTGATGTTGACATGGTGGCGCGTGAAGCTGGAAGTCCTCACGCGTATGCCTTTTTCCATGCCCTCCGCGCCGAGGTAAGCGCCCCACGGCCAGGCCGCGACGGCCACATGCACGCTGAGCGTGGTGGCGGCGATACCCATGGCTTCGGAGCCATAAAACACGATGGGGCGGATGTAGCAGGATTCCAGCTTGTTGGCGCGCACCGCCTCGAGCTGCGCCTCCATCAGGGTTTCCTTGTCGAACGGTATCTTCATCTTGAAGATGTGGGCAGAGTTGAACAGGCGGTCGGTATGCTCCTTCAGGCGGAAGATCGCGGTACCGTGGGTGGTTTTGTACGCACGCACCCCCTCGAACACGCCCATGCCATAGTGCAGGGTGTGGGTGAGTACGTGTGTGGTAGCATCGCGCCAAGGCACGAGTTTGCCGTCATACCAGATAAAACCGTCGCGGTCGGACATGGACATGGTTTGATTTCCTCAAGAGTGCGAGTAGTGTTGCAAAAAGTGTGATTCTAGCTTCTTCTGTGCGGTTTATGAAGCTTGTTGATGAAATCGTGGTCGGTGAGGAGCTTCTTTTTATGGGGTTCATGTATCATTGCGATTGGCGGTCTAGTGGCAGGGCAAAAATACTGTTGCGGGGAAAAAGATGGTTGAACTATCCGGTTCGCCGGGAGCAAGGACAGACATGAAGACAATGGATGACCAGGAAGACCAGCTGCGCAGGAACCTGCTGATTTTTGCCAGCGCTTTCATGACATTCGTGGTCATGTTCTGGCTGGCGATTTACTGGATGATGGGGCTGAGATTTTCCAGCAACGTGCCGCTGGCCTATCAGGTAATTTCCGTTGCATCAATGCTGTACTACCACAAGACACGCAATTTCGCTGTATTCCGTTTTGTTCAGCTAAGCCTGTTCCTGTTTGCGCCTTTCATCATGCAGTGGAGCATCGGCAACTCGATAACTTCGAGCGGTGTAATGCTGTGGGCGCTGCTTGCACCGATAGGCGCCGTGGTAGTGGCCGACTGGCGCGAGTCCATTCCCTGGTTCATTGCCTACATCGTGCTGACTGCGGTATCAGGAGTCTTCGATTTTTTTCTGGGCGTCGGGCAATTAAGCGCCATCCCGCTGAAAACTATCGGCGTGTTCTTCGCGCTCAATTTTGCCGCGATGTCCACCATCATTTATTTACTGATGCGTTATTTCGTGCTGGAAACAAAAAAGATGAAAAGCCAGCTTGACCAGAAGCACAAGCTGCTGCTTGAAGAACAGGAGAAATCCGAGCAACTGCTCTCCAACATGCTGCCAGACCATATTGCGCAGCGCCTGAAAAACAACCCCGGCCTGATTGCCGATGGCTATGCCGACGTGACGGTCATGTTTGCCGACATAGTCAACTTTACGCAACTCACCGAGCGGATGTCGCCTGAGCAGATGGTCGGTTTGCTGAACACGATTTTTTCCTGGTTCGATTCCTTCTCCGGAAAATACGGCATCGAGAAAATCAAGACCATAGGCGACGCCTATATGGTGGCAGGAGGACTCACGCGCGACAACTCGGACTATACGGTGAACGTCGCCGACATGGCATTGGAGATACGCGAGTTTGTTGCCCACCACCCGGATATGGTCAAGCACCATATTGGCATCCATGTCGGCATCGCCACCGGCCCTGTAGTGGCGGGCGTGATGGGCACCAAACGCATTATCTACGACTTGTGGGGCGATACGGTCAATATGGCCAGCCGCCTGACCGATGAAGCGGCAGGGGGCCACATCCAGGTCGATACGACCACTTACAGGCGCCTGCGCCATCAGTACCAGTTCGAGCCGTCAAGCATATCCCACCTGAAGGGGATGGGAGATATAGCCACCTACCGCCTGATGGGAAAATTGGATAATCCAGTACAGGCCTGAGTTAGGGCGCATTAGACATAAGGGGCGAGTAGTGCCTCTTTTTACTTCCTGGCGGGATGCGCGCAACATGGGCGAATGAATTCACCCCTACATAAGAATTGCTTATTTACGGACCAGTTCTAAACCACCGTTCGTGCTGAGCATGTCGAAGCACATGAATCCGTACACATTTCGACAGGCTCAATGCGAACGGATTCATGGATAAAGTGTGCCGAACCTATAGTCGAAGGCCATGCAAGGCTAACCCTCGCTCACGCGTGGGTTCACCCATCCGGTCGAGAGCCTACGCCAAAACTCGCGTCCGGGATTCCCTCTTCCGCTCGTTTTCCGTGAGGTAACGCTTGCGC
>JAQTOM010000005.1:52287-54868 GCA_028713345.1 Gallionellaceae bacterium
TAGTCGAAGGCCATGCAAGGCTAACCCTCGCTCACGCGTGGGTTCACCCATCCGGTCGAGAGCCTACGCCAAAACTCGCGTCCGGGATTCCCTCTTCCGCTCGTTTTCCGTGAGGTAACGCTTGCGCACACGGATGGACTGCGGGGTGATTTCCACCAGCTCGTCGTCGTCGATGAATTCCACTGCCGATTCCAGCGTCAGCTGGATGGGCGTGGTCAGGCGCACCGCCTCGTCGGTGCCGGAGGCGCGCACGTTGGTCAGTTGCTTGCCCTTGATCGGGTTCACCACCAGATCGTTGTCGCGGCTGTGGATGCCGATAATCATGCCTTCGTATAATTTATCTCCGGGGCTGACGAACATGCGTCCGCGGTCTTCCAGCTTCCACAGGGCATAGGCCACCGCTTCGCCGTCGTCCTGCGAGATCAGCACGCCGTTGTGGCGCCCCGGCATATCCGGCTTGACCGGGCCGTAGTCGTCGAACACGTGCGAGATCAGCCCGGTGCCGCGCGTCATGGTCATGAAGTCGCCCTGAAAGCCGATCAGGCTGCGCGCCGGAATGCGGTATTCCAGGCGCACGCGGCCCTTGCCGTCCGGCTGCATATCCTGCAAGTCACCGCGGCGGCGGCCCAGCTCTTCCATCACCGCGCCCTGATTGGTCTCTTCCACATCCACGGTGAGCATTTCGTAAGGCTCGCATTTCTCGCCGTTGATTTCACGGAACACCACGCGCGGCTTGGACACCGCCAGCTCGAAGCCTTCGCGGCGCATGTTCTCCAGCAGGATGGTCAGATGCAATTCGCCGCGTCCCGACACCAGAAATGAGTCGGTGTCCGCCGTGTCTTCCACGCGCAACGCCACGTTGACCAGCAGCTCTTTGGTCAAGCGCTCGCGGATCTGGCGGCTGGTGACGAACTTGCCTTCCTGTCCGGCCAACGGCGAGCTGTTCACCTGGAAGGTCATGGTCAGGGTCGGCTCGTCCACCTTGGGCATGGGCAGCGCCTCGGGCTGGTTGATGTCGGCCAGCGTGACGCCGATGCCGATATCCTCAACCCCGTTGATCAGAACAATTTCGCCGACTGCAGCCTCATCCATCTGCACGCGCTCGACGCCGTGGAAGCCCAGCACCTGGTTGACACGCGCCTTCTTCGGCGCCTTGTCGCCATTCAACACCATCACTTCCTGCCCCGGCTTGATGCGGCCGCGAGTCACGCGGCCCACGCCGATGCGCCCGACGAAACTGGAATAATCCAGCGCGGAAATCTGGAATTGCAGCGGCGCGTCGCTGTCGCCCACTGGCGCGGGGACGTGCTTCAGCACGGTGTCGAACAGCGGGCGCATGTCACCCCCACCCCCTGCCCCTCCCCCGGCGGGAGAGGGGGGAATATCTTTTAGATCCAGTGTTGCGTAGCCGTTCAGCGCCGAGGCATACACCACGGGGAAGTCCAGTTGTGCGTCAGTGGCGCCCAGCTTGTCGAACAAATCGAAAGTATGATCGACCACCCAGTCCGGGCGCGCGCCCGGGCGGTCCACCTTGTTGATCACCACGATGGGGCGCAGCCCCAGCGCCAGCGCCTTCTTGGTCACGAAGCGGGTTTGCGGCATCGGGCCTTCCACCGCATCCACCAGCAGCAGCACGCCGTCCACCATCGACAGCACGCGCTCCACCTCGCCGCCGAAGTCGGCGTGCCCCGGTGTATCCACGATATTGATATGCACGCCTTCATAATCCACCGCACAGTTCTTCGCCAGAATGGTGATGCCGCGTTCTTTTTCCAGATCGTTGCTGTCCATGAAGCGCTCGGCAACCTGCTGGTGGGCGGCGAAGGTGGCGGTCTGGGAAAGCAGCTTGTCCACCAGGGTGGTCTTGCCGTGGTCAACGTGGGCGATGATGGCGATGTTACGGAGTGCGCGGGACATATTTACTACCTGGCTAAAAGATAAAGGGCGCGCATTCTAGCACATCACCACCGCTGCCCTGTGCATTCCTTGGCTGCCTGCCGCGTTGCCTTGCATAGACACGCCTGTATGCCTTGGCATATAAAATTAAGGATTTTGCCTATTTACTTGCCATGTCTGCCATCTCATCATCCTTCCCCCATAACGCACGACCATTGAAAAAGCTTGCCATATGAGATTCCCGGCGGGCGGGATGGGGTTTGTGGTCACCGATAAATCGCACGCAAAAGCCATTACAGTGGGGCAGCTATGCAAACGGAACAACAAAAAGAATTGCGTATCCTGATCCTGGAAGACTCGCCTTTCGACGCCGAGTTGATGGAGCATGTGTTGCGCAAGGACGGCCTTGCCTTTACCTCGATGCGTGTGGATACCCGTGAAGCCTTCGTCCATGCGCTGGAAGAATTCAAGCCCGATCTGATCATTTCAGACTACCATCTGCCGGGCTTCGATGGCCTGACTGCGCTGAAAACCGTGCGCCAGAGCCACCCCGGAGTACCGGTGATCATGGTCACCGGCGCGCTCCCCGACATCGAGGCTGTGGAGTTTATTCATGCGGGCGCCAAAGACTATATCCTGAAAGACCGGCTGGCGCGGCTGGCGCCCGCCGTCCAGCGGGTGCTGT
>JAQTOM010000055.1 GCA_028713345.1 Gallionellaceae bacterium
GTCAGGTCTTGCATTCACGCATTCAGCCTAACTGTGCTCAAGCTGGGCTACGCAATAAGGCCGCGCAGCACATCCTCGAAACGTTGTTGATGGGCGCTTGCCCAGGCTTGAAAATCAGGCATCGTCACGCTTACCGGCAAAATTTTTCAGCGCGCCTTCCTCCAGTTGCGCACGGCATTGCTGCTTCAGTTCGGCCAGCGCCGCCTCGAAAGTGGCTGTTTTCCGGGTTTTCCCGGCCATTTGTATTTCCAGTCAAAATAGGGGTGCATTTACTCAAGACCCGGGGGTGTTCACCGCAATTTTCGGGATGGAACCGTGAGCGCCAAAATAATTTGGCTTCTCCCTCTTGAAACCCATGATTCCGCCTCCATCTGCCTATCCACGCATTTTTAGAGAACCCGAATGCATTTTTGGAGAAAGAAGCAGATGGAACAAAACGAAGTTGCGCCCGAACAACCCGATCAGGCAGCGCAAGCCGAACAGGCCGAATCAGTCGAAACCATGCCGAGCACGGAAGAAATGCTGAAGCAGGCCGAGTTGAAGGCACAGGAACATTATGATGCATGGATGTACGCCAAGGCCGAGGCGGAGAATATCCGCAGACGCGCGCAGGATGACGTCAGCAAGGCGCACAAGTTTGCCGTGGAGCGCTTCTCCAATGAGCTGCTGGCGGTAAGGGACAGCCTGGAAGCGGGGCTGGCAGTTGAAACCGCCACGGTGGAAAGCTTCAAGAGCGGCATGGAACTCACGCTCAAGCAGCTCAACAGCGTGTTCGAGAAATTCAGCATCAAGGAGATCAACCCGTCCGGAGAGAAATTCGATGCGCATAAGCACCAGGCCATCGGCATGCTGGAAAGCGAACAGGAGCCGAATACGGTGGTGAGCGTGATGCAGAAGGGTTATCAGTTGCATGACCGGGTGCTGCGCCCGGCGCTGGTGATGGTGGCGAAGGCCAAGGAATAAAGACTGGGAAGGGTTAAGGGGGAAGGGGGAAGGGTAAAAAAACTATCTCCGAATTAAGTGAGCGCGGTTTTACCCTTCCCCCTTCTCCCTTCCCCGAATATCAAGCACTTGAAATAGCAATTAGCCGCCCATACCTAAGCGGCAGAGGTTCTTAAACATTCAACATAAAGGAAATATCATGGGAAAGATTATTGGCATTGACCTGGGCACCACGAATTCGTGCGTTGCCATCATGGAAGGCGGCAAGCCGAAGGTGATCGAGAACGCCGAGGGCGCGCGTACCACACCAAGCATCATCGCTTACATGGAAGACGGCGAGGTTCTGGTCGGCGCACCGGGCAAGCGTCAGGCCGTGACCAACCCGAAGAACACGCTGTATGGCGTGAAGCGCCTGATTGGCCGCCGCTTCGAGGAGCCGATGGTGCAGAAAGACATCGCCATGGTTCCCTACAGCATCGTCAAGGCGAAGAACGGCGACGCGTGGGTCAAGGTGCGCGACAAGGAAATTTCCGCACCGGAAATTTCCGCGCAAGTGTTGATGAAAATGAAGAAGACCGCCGAGGATTATCTGGGTGAATCGGTCACCGAGGCCGTCATTACGGTGCCTGCCTACTTCAACGACTCGCAGCGCCAGGCCACCAAGGATGCCGGGCGTATCGCCGGGCTGGAAGTGAAACGCATCATCAACGAACCGACCGCTGCGGCTCTGGCATTTGGCCTGGACAAGCAGGAAGGCGACCGCAAGATCGCGGTGTATGACCTGGGCGGCGGCACCTTCGACATCTCCATCATCGACATCGCGGAAATCGAAGGCGAGCACCAGTTCGAGGTAATGTCCACCAACGGCGACACCTTCCTCGGCGGCGAGGACTTCGACATGCGCGTGATCGAATACCTGGTGGAAGAATTCAAGAAGGAAAGCGGCATCGACCTGAAGAAGGACATGCTCGCCCTGCAACGCCTGAAAGACGCGGCGGAAAAAGCCAAGATCGAGTTGTCCAGCGCACAGCAGACCGAAGTAAACCTGCCGTATATCACGGCGGATGCCAGCGGGCCGAAGCACCTTGCGGTGAAGATCACGCGCGCCAAGCTGGAAAGCCTGGTGGAGGACCTGATCGCACGCACCATCGAGCCATGCAAGATCGCGATGAAAGATGCCGGCGTTTCCACTGCCGACATCGCCGACGTGATCCTGGTCGGCGGCCAGACGCGCATGCCCAAGGTGCAGGAGCGCGTCAAGGAGCTTTTCGGCAGGGAGCCGCGCAAGGACGTGAACCCGGACGAGGCAGTGGCCGTGGGCGCGGCAATCCAGGGCGGCGTGTTGCAGGGCGAAGTGAAAGACGTGCTGCTGCTGGACGTGACCCCGCTGTCGCTGGGCATCGAGACCCTGGGCGGCGTGATGACCAAGCTGATCAAGAAGAACACCACCATCCCGACCAAGGCTGCGCAGGTGTTTTCCACCGCCGACGACAACCAGAATGCGGTAACCATCCATGTGCTGCAAGGCGAGCGCGAGATGGCTTCCGGCAACAAGAGCCTGGGCCAGTTCAACCTGTCGGACATCCCGCCCGCACCGCGCGGCATGCCGCAAATCGAAGTGACTTTCGACATCGACGCCAACGGCATCCTGCATGTATCGGCCAAGGACAAGGCCACCGGCAAGGAGAACAAGATCAAGATCCAGGCCAGCTCCGGCTTGTCCGAAGCGGAAATCCAGCAGATGGTGCAGGATGCGGAAGCGCATGCCGAAGATGACCGCAAGGCCATCGAGTTGATCACCGCGCGCAACCAGCTGGATGCCTTGATCCACTCCACGCAGAAGTCCATGAAGGAGCACGGCGAACAGTTGAGCGCCGAGGAAAAATCCAAGATCGAGGCCGCACTGAAGGATGCCGAGGAAGTGGTAAAAGGCGACGACAAGGCTGCCATCGACACCAGGGCGGAAGCGCTTGCCACCGCCGCACAAAAGCTGGCGGAGAAAATGTACGCTGCCGAGCAAGCCAAGGCGCAACCGGCCGGCGAGGCCGGTGCGCAAGGCGCGCAGGGCGAAGCCAAGAAGGATGCAGGCGATGTGGTGGATGCCGAATTCACCGAAGTAAAGGACGACAAGAAATAACGGTGGGAAGGGACAAGGGGGAAGAGGGAAGGGTGTGAAACGGAGTCACCGCAGCCTGAAGGCTTGGCAACAAGCCATGGAGTTGGTGACTGCAATTTATACTGCTACTTCATCCTTCCCTGCCCAGGAAAAATTTGGATTAACCAGCCAGATGCAACGTGCGGCAGTTTCCGCCCCCGCAAATATTGCGGAAGGTTTTGCCCGCAATGGAAGCAGGGAGTTGTTGCATTTTCTTAGTATTGCAGCAGGCTCGTTATCCGAGTTAGATACACTGATTGAGCTTGCCGCAAGGTTGGGCTACCTGAATAACGCAGAGGAGTTGAACGGAAAAGTGGATGAAGTTTCGGGATTGATTATGGGTTTGGCCGCTTCGATAAAACGCCGCACAACCTGACCCTTTCCCCTTCTCCCTTCTCCCTTCCCAATAGAATGGCAAAAAAAGACTACTACGAAGTGCTGGGCGTCAACCGGGACGCATCGGAAGATGAAATCAAGAAGGCTTATCGCAAGCTGGCGATGAAGCATCACCCTGATCGCAATCCGGACAACCCCAAGGCGGAAGAACACTTCAAGGAAGCCAAGGAAGCCTATGAGGTGCTGTCGGATGCGCAGCAGCGCGTTTCCTATGACCGCTACGGCCACGCAGGCGAACCCGGCATGGGGCCGGGGTTTGGCGCCGGCGCACATGAATTCGATTTTGGCGACATCTTCGGCGACATCTTCGGCGGCGGGCGTGGCGGCGGGCGCAGCAATGTGCATCGCGGCGCCGACCTGCGCTACAACCTGGAAATCACCCTGGAACAGGCCGCACGCGGAACCGAGACGAAAATTCGCGTCCCGGCCATGGTCGATTGCGACACCTGTCACGGCAGCGGCGCAAAACCCGGCACCAGCCCGACCACTTGCAACACTTGCGGCGGGCAAGGCCAGGTGCGCATGCAGCAGGGTTTCTTCTCCATCCAGCAGGCATGCCCGCGCTGCCGCGGCAGCGGTAAACTCATTGCCTCGCCATGCAGCTCCTGCCACGGCGCGGGCCGCATCAAGCAGCACAAGACGCTGTCGGTAAAAATCCCGCCCGGTGTGGACAGCGATGACAGCATCCGCCTGTCCGGGGAAGGTGAACACGGCGTCAATGGCGGGCCGCCGGGCGATTTGTACGTGGCCATCCACATCAAGCAGCATGCCGTGTTCCAGCGCGACCATAATGACCTGCATTGCGAAATGCCGGTCAGCTTCGCTGTTGCCGCATTGGGTGGCGAGATAGAGATTCCCACGCTGGATGGCTCGGCACGCATCAAGATCCCCCCCGAAACGCAATCCGGAAAGACCTTCCGCCTGCGCGGCAAGGGCATCAAGGGTGTGCGTAGCCCAACCTATGGCGACCTGCACTGCCACTTCGTGGTGGAAACCCCGGTCAACCTCACCGAACGGCAAAAGGAATTGCTGCGCGAATTCGAGTCAATCAACGAGAAAGACAGCGCACACCATAACCCGCGGGCGAAGTCCTGGATGGACAAGGTCAAGGAATTTTTTGGTTAGAACTCCTTGGCCTTGCGGCAGAGGCTATTGGCTGCGACGTAACCTGAAGGTTAGCCTACGCCGCAACACGCCGCATTGCGGCGTGTTGTTTTCGCTTGGCGGATGTTAAGCCGCGTAGCGGTGGCCGGAACCACACGGTAAAGGAATTCTTCGGGCAACTGCTGAAAAATTCCAGATTGCGATAAGGCCGAATTTCAGGCTAAACGGTACAAAATACTTCGCGCATCATTTCCACCAGCTTGAGGGTGCGCGGGTCGCCGATGCGGTAATACACGCGGTTGGCATCCTTGCGCGAAGTCAGCACACCCTTGTCGCGCAGGATGGCGAGGTGCTGGGAAATATTGCTTTGCGATGTTCCCACATAATCGACGATGTCCTGCACGCTGGCCTCCTTGTTGCCCAGCATGCACAATATTTTCAGGCGCAAGGGATGGGCAATAGCCTTGATTGCCAGCGATGCCTGTAGAATATCCTCATCCCTGTCGATTAACTTCTTTGCCATGCCTGTCATCCTTTCCATATGCGGCATCATGCGACGCCGCAAAATCAGCTAAAATGAAACACCAAATGAATTAGCAACCCCTTATATTCTGATACGTTACTGCCTATAAAGTCCAGCATGAAAATTACCCCCGTTCTCTTGCTCATCCTCGACGGCTTCGGTTATAGCGAAGACACCGACCACAATGCCATCGCGAATGCGCGCAAGCCGAACTGGGACCGGTTGTGGAACACTTATCCACATACGCTGATTAGCGCCTCCGAGTTGTCGGTGGGCCTGCCACAGGGCCAGATGGGCAATTCCGAGGTCGGCCACCTGAACATCGGCGCGGGCCGCGTGGTGTATCAGGATCTCACGCGCGTGGATGTGGCGATTCGGGACGGCAGCTTCAACACCAATCCGGCCTTCACCCATGCCATTGCACAGGCGAGGAAAAACCATACGGCGCTGCACATCATGGGGCTGCTGTCGCCAGGCGGCGTGCATAGCCACGAAGACCACATCCACGCCCTGCTGGAACTGGCCATGCGTGAAGGATTGAAAAAGATATACCTGCACGCCTTCCTCGACGGGCGCGACACGCCACCGCGCAGCGCCGAACGTTCGTTGCAACGCTTGCAGGACAAGTGCGCCGCACTCGGCGCCGGGCGCATCGTTTCCATCGTCGGGCGCTATTACGCGATGGATCGGGACAACCGCTGGGAGCGGGTGCAACCGGCCTACGACCTGTTGACCCAGGGCAAGGCCGCATTCAGCGCGGCCACGGCGGTGGAAGGTTTGCAGCAAGCCTATGCACGCGACGAGAACGACGAGTTCGTGAAGGCCACCGTGATCGGCGAACCGGTCGCCATGCGGGATGGCGACGTGGCGGTGTTCATGAACTTCCGCGCCGACCGCGCGCGTGAAATGACCCGCGCCTTGACCGATGCGGAATTCGACAATTTCACGCGCGAGCGTTTTCCCAGGCTGGCGGACTATGTCATGCTGAGCAGCTATGGCGAGGACTTCAGCCACTTGCCTGCCGCCTTCTCGCCATCAGCCATCCACAACGGCTTCGGCGAATATGTTTCCAGCCTGGGCCTCAAGCAGTTGCGCATCGCGGAAACGGAGAAATACGCGCACGTCACCTACTTCTTCAACGGCGGCAACGAACAGCCCTATACCGGCGAAGACCGCATCATGGTGCCCTCGCCCAAGGTGGCGACCTACGATCTCAAGCCGGAAATGAGCGCGCCCGAAGTCACCGGCAAACTCGAAGCGGCGATCCGCAGCAAGCAATACCAGGCCATCATCTGCAACTACGCCAATTGCGACATGGTCGGCCATACCGGCATTCTGGAGGCGGCAGTCAAGGCCATCGAGACGCTGGATGGTTGCGTCGGCCGCGTGGTGAATGCGATGCTGGAGAGCGGCGGCGAGGTGCTGGTTACCGCCGACCATGGCAACGCCGAGCAGATGATCGACCGCACGACCCATCAGGCGCATACCGCACATACGCTTAACCTGGTTCCGCTCCTGTATATCGGGCGCAAGGCGAAAATGGCCGATAGCGGTTCGTTACAGGATATTGCACCCACGCTGCTCACCATGATGGGCCTGGCGCAGCCACCTGAAATGACGGGCAAGGCGCTTATTACTTTCCAGTGACTTTACCGGGCCATCTGTTATCGCTGTGTATCTGCCTGATGGCGGGCGTGGGTAGCGCGCACGCCTCGCAACAGGATGAATTGGCCAACCTGCGCAAGCGCATTGCCGGCTTGCAGCAGGAACTGGAGAAAACCAGCGAATCCAGGTCGGAAGCGGCAGATGCCCTGCGTGAATCGGAGCGTGCCATCAGCGACAGCAACCGCAGGCTGGCCGAACTGTCCCAACAGCGGCGCGTTGCCGACCAGACACTGGGCCAATTGCACCAGCAGGCGCGGCAATTGGAATATGACATGCATGGGCAGCAGGCGCTGCTGGGGAAAATGCTCTACCAGCAGTATCTGGGCGGCAAGCAGGAATACCTCAAGCTGTTGCTCAACAACCATGATCCCAGCCAGGTTGCACGCGAAATGCAGTATTACGAATACATCGCGCGCCGCCATGCCGCATGGCTCAGGACATTGCGCGCCAACCTCGCGCAACTGCAAGCAGTCACTACCCAGACCAGGCAGCAAGGCGTCGAGATCGCCGCGTTGCAGGCGGAACAAAACTCGCAAAAACAGGCCCTGGAGAAGGAAAAACATACCCATCAACAGGTGCTCGGCAGGATTGCGCTGCAGCTCAAACAGCAGCGCCGGGAAATTGGCCGGTTGCAGCACGATGAAAACCGCCTGGCGCACTTGGTGGACAGGCTCTCCAAAATGCTGGCGCAGCCGAAAGGCAATGGCATATTCAACAATGACAAATTGCCCGATGACCGTTTCGATGGCCGCCCGTTCGAGCAGCTCAAGGGCAAGCTGGCGCTGCCGGTAAAAGGCGTGGTGAGCAACAAATTCGGCAGCGCACGCCCCGACAGCACGGTGCTATGGAAAGGCCTGTTCCTGCGCGCTGCGGCTAACCAGCCAGTCAAGGCCGTAGCGGCAGGCCGGGTGGTATTTGCCGACTGGCTGCGCGGTTTCGGGAACTTATTGATCATGGATCATGGCAAAGGCTACATGAGTTTGTATGGCAACAACGAGACCCTGTACAAACAGGTGGGCGATGTGTTGCATGGCGGCGATACCGTGGCCGCCGTAGGCAACAGCGGCGGAAATGATGATTCCGGTTTATACTTCGAGCTGCGCCACGAGGGAACACCTCTGGATCCAATTAAATGGATGGCTCACTAAATACGGGCAGCGGCAAAATTAATGTGAGGTTAGACATGCGTAGTCGTATCGAAAAAATCGGGTTGGTCGGGCTGGGCATAATCACCGGTGTATTGGTCAGCGTGCATTTCTCGGCCGTTGCCGACAAGGACAGTGAAGTATCGCTGCCGGTCGAGGAGTTGCGGGCATTCTCCGAGGTTTTCGGGCGCGTCAAGAGCGATTATGTGGAGCCGGTCAGCGACAAGAAGCTGATCACCGAAGCGATCAAAGGCATGTTGAGCGGCCTGGATCCGCATTCTGCCTATCTGGATGCTGAAGGATACAAGGAGCTGCAAGTCGGCACGCAAGGCGAGTTCGGCGGCCTGGGTATCGAGGTCGGCATGGAAGACGGCCTGGTAAAAGTGGTCTCGCCGATTGAGGATACACCCGCCTATCAGGCCGGAATAAAAAGCGGCGACCTCATCATCAAGCTCGACGAAATGCTGGTAAAGGGAATGTCGCTGAACGATGCGGTCAAGCATATGCGCGGCAAGCCGGGCACCAAAATTACCCTGACCGTGACCCGCAAGGGCGAGCCCAGGCTTTTGACTTTTACCCTGACGCGCGCCGTTATCAAGGTGCAGAGCGTGAAGTCCAGGCTGATTGAACCCGGTTATGCCTTTGTCCGCATCACCCAGTTCCAGGAACGTACCGGTGAAAACCTTGCTTCTGCGCTGGATAGCCTGCTTAAACAAAGTCAGGGTGAAATGAAGGGGCTGGTGCTGGATTTGCGTAACGATCCGGGTGGTTTGCTCAACAGCGCCGTAGGGGTTTCTGCCGCATTCCTGCCCAAGGACGTGCTGGTGGTCTATACCGAAGGGCGTACTGCGGATGCGAAGATGCGCCTGACCGCTTCCCCGGAGAACTACGTGCGTAGCCACAATGAAAAGGCCGATTACCTGAAAGACCTGCCGCCGGTATTCAAGCAGGTGCCGATGATCGTGCTGGTAAATGGCGGCTCGGCTTCAGCATCGGAAATTGTTGCGGGCGCATTGCAGGATCACAAGCGTGCCGTCGTCATGGGTACGCAAACCTTCGGCAAGGGATCGGTGCAGACCGTCCTGCCGCTGGGCAACAACACCGCAATCAAGCTCACTACCGCGCGTTACTACACGCCCGGTGGACGCTCCATCCAGGCCAAGGGCATTGTTCCCGATATCACTGTGGAAGATCCGACCAGCGCACAAGACAAGAGCCTGCGCCTGCGCGAAGCCGATCTGGAGCACCACCTGACCAATGATCTCCCGCCCGAGGACAAGAAGGTGGATAGCGCGAAGACTGCCGCGCCGGCCAAAGCTCCTGCTTCCAAGCCAAAGGACAAGGAAGATGAGACAAGCAAACCGGAATTGGCAGAATTTGGCGCAAAGGACGATTACCAGCTAAACCAGGCTCTGAACGTGCTGAAGGGCATGAATATCCTGCACGGAAAGTAGGGCGGTCAGCCCATGCGAACCCATCTGTTCGGTGAGCCAGGTGATATAAGGGTTGCCGGGTTGGCAGCAGGCGTGTCGGCGCCATCACGGCCATGAATGACCAACAGTTACTGCGCTACAGCCGCCACATCCTGTTGCCGGAAATCGGGGTCGAAGGCCAGCAGAAATTAATTGATGCACACGCGCTGGTAGTCGGCGCTGGCGGCCTGGGTTCCCCTGCCGCATTATTCCTTGCCGCCAGCGGTGTGGGCACCCTGACATTGTGCGATGGCGACACGGTGGACCTGACCAACCTGCAACGCCAGATCCTGCACCGTACCTCCAGTATCGGCCTGCCCAAGGTTGATTCCGCGCGCGCGGCGCTCGCCGAGATCAACCCCGATGTGAATGTCATTACCCTGAAGCAACGGGTGGATGAAGCACACATGGCCGAGCTGGTGGCGCAGGCCGATGTGGTGCTGGATTGCAGCGATAACTTTGCCACGCGCTATGCGCTCAACCGGGTCTGTGCGCGCCTGAAAAAGCCGCTGGTGTCCGGCGCCGCCACCCGTTTCGACGGGCAGGTGTCGGTATTCGATTTGCGCCACCCTGAGAGTCCCTGCTACCAATGCCTCTTCCCGGAACAGGCAGCCCCTGAAGAAACACGCTGCGCCATCATGGGTGTATTTGCCCCGCTGGTCGGTGTTATCGGCAGCCTGCAAGCCGCAGAAGCCATCAAGCTATTGATGGATGCCGGTACATCCCTGCGCGGAAGATTGCTGGTGATGGACGGGCTGCACATGGAGTTGCGAACCGTCAAGCTTGGCAAGGACAAGACTTGTCACGTATGTGCCTGAGTCGGCGATACGGCAGCAAGCCTGTTTTAGCCGTTAACCATTGTTGTCCAGCCCCGCCAACACCATCTCCGCGGCACGCAGTACGGCGCGCGCCTTGTTCTGTGTTTCCGTCCATTCGCTGGCCGGCACCGAATCGGCCACGATGCCTGCCCCCGCCTGCACATACAGCGTGGTGTCCTTGATCACGGCAGTGCGTAGCGCGATGGCCAGGTCCATGTCGCCGTTGAAGCCGAGATAGCCCACCGCACCGGCGTAGATGCCGCGCTTGGAAGGCTCCAGTTCGTCGATGATTTCCATCGCGCGCACCTTGGCCGCGCCGCTTACCGTACCCGCCGGGAAGGTGGCCTTGAGCACGTCAATGGCGTCCAGCCCCGGCTTGAGCGTGGCTTCGACATTAGAGACGATGTGCATCACATGCGAGTAGCGCTCGATCACCATCTTCTCGGTGAGATTCACCGAACCGTGCTGCGCTACGCGCCCCACGTCATTGCGACCCAGGTCGATCAGCATCAGATGTTCTGCCAGTTCTTTCGGGTCGGCCAGCAATTCGGCGGCCAGCTCGGTGTCCTGTTGCGGCGTCTTGCCGCGCGGGCGCGTCCCGGCGATGGGGCGCACGGTCACATTGTCGCCCTCCAGCCGCACCAGGATTTCCGGCGAGGCGCCGACCACATAGTGGTCGCCCATGTCGTAATAGAACATGTACGGCGAGGGGTTCAGGCTGCGCAGCGCGCGATACAGCGACAGCGGTGCCGCCGGGAAGGGCTGCGACATGCGTTGCGACAGCACCACCTGCATGATGTCGCCGTCGAAGATATAGCGCTTGGCTTTTTCCACTGCGGCTTTGAACGCCTCCTCGCCGAATTCCGATTTCGCCTCTCCCCCATGCATGGCGGGTGCGTGTGGAATTTCCACCGGGCGGCGCAGCAATTGCGCCAGCTCGTGCAGGCGCTGGTGTGCCAGCGCATAGGCATCGGCCTGCTCCGGGTCGGCATACACGATGAAGGTGAGCTTGCCGGACAGGTTGTCCACCACCGCCAGTTGCTCGGTTAGCATCAGCAGGATGTCGGGGGTGCCGAGTACGTCGGGTTTCTGTTTCCGGTTCAGGCGCGGCTCGATGTAACGCACCGTATCGTAGCCGAAATAACCCGCCAGTCCGCCGGTGAAACGCGGCAGGCCGGACAGCGGCGCGACCTTGAAACGCGACTGGTATTCCTTGATGAAGTCCAGCGGATTATCCGCGTCATG
>JAQTOM010000056.1:0-8509 GCA_028713345.1 Gallionellaceae bacterium
GTTTTGGAAAGCGCAAAAACTGGCGTATATTGACGGGTTGCCCCGGCCATGACAGCACTGCACCTATGGAACAGATACGAATTCGCGGCGCACGCACGCACAACCTGAAAAACATCAACCTCGACCTGCCGCGCAACCAGCTGGTGGTGATCACCGGTCTGTCCGGCTCGGGCAAGTCTTCGCTCGCCTTCGACACGCTGTATGCCGAGGGGCAGCGGCGCTATGTCGAGTCGCTCTCCGCCTACGCGCGCCAGTTCTTGCAGTTGATGGAGAAGCCCGACGTGGATTTGATCGAGGGTTTGTCGCCTGCGATTGCGATCGAGCAGAAGGCCACCTCGCACAACCCGCGCTCCACCGTCGGCACCGTCACCGAAATCCATGACTATCTGCGCCTGCTGTTCGCGCGCGCGGGCGATCCCTATTGCCCGCAGCATGATCTGGTGCTGGAGGCGCAGAGCGTGGGGCAGATGGTGGATCATGTGCTGCAATTGCCGGAAGGCACGCGCGTGATGATTCTTTCGCCGCTGGTGGTGGAGCGCAAGGGCGAGCAGCTCGACCTGTTCGATGAACTGCGCGCACAGGGCTTCGTGCGCCTGCGCGTGAACGGCAAGGTGGTCGAGATGGACAATCTACCGGCGCTGGCGAAGAATAAAAAACATTCGGTCGAGATCGTGGTGGACAGGCTGAAGGTCAGCGCGGAAAGCAAACAGCGCATGGCCGAATCGTTCGAGACCGCGTTGCGCCATGCCGAAGGGCGCGCGCTGGCGGTGGAGATGGACTCTGGCCGCGAGCACATGTTCTCGGCCAAGTTCGCCTGCCCGATCTGCAATTACTCGCTGCCGGAACTCGAACCGCGCCTGTTTTCGTTCAACAACCCGATGGGCGCCTGCCCCAAGTGCGACGGGCTGGGCGGCATCAGTTTCTTCGATCCCAAGCGCATTGTGGCTTTCCCTTCGCTATCGTTGAGCGGCGGCGCGATCAAGGGCTGGGACCGGCGCAACCAGTTTTATTTCCAGATGCTGGACAGCCTGGCCAAACATTACGATTTCGACCTGGAACGCCCGTTCGAAAGCCTGCCGGAAAAAATACAGCAGATCATTCTGTACGGTTCCGGCCGCGAGGAAATTGCCTTCCGCTACTTCAACGAACGCGGCAAGCCCACGCAGCGCGCTCATGCGTTTGAGGGCATCGTCCATAATCTGGAGCGGCGCTACAAGGAATCCGATTCGCCTTCCGTGCGCGAGGAGCTGGCGAAGTACCTCAACACCTGCCTCTGCCCGGAATGCAAGGGCACGCGCCTGCGTCTTGAAGCGCGCCACGTGCGCGTCGCCGAGCGCACCATCTACGAACTCAGCGCCCTGCCGTTGAAGCAGGCGCTAACTTTTTTTCGGGGCATAAAACTGGCCGGGCACAAGCAGGCCATCGCGGAACGAATCGTGCAGGAAATCGCCAGCCGCCTCACCTTCCTCAACAACGTCGGGCTGGATTATCTGTCGTTGGAACGCTCGGCGGAGACCTTGTCCGGCGGCGAGGCGCAGCGCATCCGCCTGGCTTCGCAGATCGGCTCCGGCCTGACCGGCGTGATGTATGTGCTGGACGAGCCTTCCATCGGCCTGCACCAGCGCGACAACGACCGCCTGCTCGCCACCTTGAAACGCCTGCGCGACATGGGCAACAGCGTGATCGTGGTGGAGCACGACGAGGAGGCCATCCAGTCCGCCGACCATGTGGTGGACATGGGGCCGGGTGCGGGCGAACACGGCGGCTGCATCGTCGCGCAAGGCACGCCTGCGGAAATCTGCGCCTGCGAGCACTCGCTCACCGGCGACTATTTAACTGGGCGGCGCAGCATCGCCGCACCGAAAAAATATCGCGCGCCCGACCCGGAGCGCATGCTGCAAATCAGGGGCGCATCCGGCAACAACCTGAAACAGGTCACGCTCGACCTGCCGGTCGGCCTGCTGGTAAGCATCACCGGCGTATCCGGCTCGGGCAAGTCCACGCTGATCAACGACACGTTGTATCACGCCGTGGCGCAGCACCTGTACGGCAGCCACACCGAACCCGCGCCGTTCGCCGAAATTGCCGGGCTGGAATTTTTCGACAAGGTCATCAACGTGGACCAATCGCCCATCGGGCGCACCCCGCGCTCCAATCCCGCCACCTATACCGGCCTGTTTACGCCGATCCGCGAACTGTTCGCCGGGGTGCCGCAAGCGCGCGAACGCGGCTACGGGCCGGGACGCTTCTCGTTCAATGTCAAAGGCGGGCGTTGCGAGGCGTGCCAGGGCGATGGCGTGATCAAGGTGGAGATGCATTTCCTGCCCGATCTCTATGTGCCGTGCGACGTGTGCCACAGCATGCGCTACAACCGCGAGACGCTGGAGGTGCAATACAAGGGCAGGAACATCTACCAGATTCTGCAAATGACGGTGGAACAGGCGCATGAATTTTTCGCGCCGGTGCCGGTCATCGCGCGCAAGCTGCAAACTTTGCTCGATGTGGGGCTCGGCTATATCACGCTGGGACAAAGCGCCACCACGCTCTCCGGCGGCGAGGCGCAGCGCGTGAAGCTGTCGCTGGAACTTTCCAAACGCGACACCGGACGCACGCTATATATCCTCGATGAACCCACCACCGGCCTGCACTTCCACGACATCGCGCTGCTGCTCAAGGTCATCCACCAACTGCGCGATCAAGGCAACACCGTGGTGGTGATCGAGCACAATCTCGACGTGATCAAAACTTCCGACTGGATTATTGATTTGGGTCCCGAGGGCGGCGATGGCGGCGGGCGCATCATCGCGCAAGGCTCGCCAAAAGAAATCGCCAACAATCCCGGCAGCGTGACAGGGGAATATCTGAAGCAAGCGCTGGACAAAAAGTAAAGTTCAGCAGGCCGTTAACCCGACCCCCGTGACACCCCTGAAATTCAAGTCAGGCTAAAGCGGAAGCCCATGGCGTGGTCATAATCAGCTTGATGCACAGGCGGACGATGGCACACATCAGCCAGCGAATGCCGCAACCCGCCGTACAACTGAGTGCGTGTGGCGCATCACCTCAGTACGGCGGATTGCTCATGCTTATTTTGGGCTGCCTGTCAGCCCCCCGCGCGCAATGCCGCGATGCGCTCGTCCAGCGGCGGATGGGTCATGAACATTTTGGAGAACCCGCCGCCTCCCGAGATGCCAAAGGCAGCCATCTTCTCCGGCAATGCGGTCTGTTCATGGTTGATCTTCAGCTTTTCCAGCGCGGCAATCATCTTGTTGCGCCCGGCCAGGCTGGCGCCGCCAACATCTGCGCGGAACTCGCGCTGGCGCGAGAACCACATCACGATGATGCTGGCCAGTACACCCAGCACCAGTTGCGCCACCATCTCCGCGACGAAGGCACCGATGCCGCGGCCGTTGCGCCCGTCATTCTTGAGCAGCACACGATCCACCAGTATGCCGAACAGCTTGGCAAAGAAAATCACGAAGGTGTTCACCACGCCCTGGATCAGCGCCAGCGTGACCATGTCGCCGTTGGCGACGTGGCTGATCTCGTGGCCCAGCACGGCCTCCACCTCGTCACGGCTCATGTTGTGCAGCAGGCCGGTGCTCACCGCTACCAGTGCGGCGTTACGGTTCCAGCCGGTGGCGAAGGCATTCACGTCCGGCGCATCGTAAACCGCAACTTCGGGCATGCCGATACCCGCCGCGTCCGCCTGCCTGCGCACGGTTTCCACCAGCCAGCGTTCGGTCGGATCTATCGGGTTGGTGATGATCTGCGCGCCCACCATTTGCTTGGCCGACCACTTGGACATGAGCAGCGAAATGATCGAGCCGGAGAAACCGATCACCGCCGACATGACCAGCAGGGCATTGAAGTTGATGCCGCCGCTCTGGTCTAGCACCCGGTCCACACCGAGCAGGCGCAGGGTGATGTTGATGACGAAAATCACCGCCAGGTTGGTCAGGATAAACAGGAAAATCCGTTTCATGTGCATGTCTCCATCAGACTTAAAATAAGGCGGGGCGCAGTTTACCATTTCCCTTTGCCCCGACGGCTATATTGGGGTTGCCGCCGGAACTTCAAGGCGGCAACCTCGCGCAGTGCATTGGAGTGGCCGCAAGAAAATAAGTTGCCCCAAGAAAAGTATCCGGGGTTGATTTTTGTTCTAGTTAGGACATATAATGTCCTAACTAGAACTTGTTGAGTGACCATGCCGCAGAAGCCTTTCATTCCCGTGTTGCGCGAACTGGCCCGTACCTACCAGGCGTTCGAATCCTATTCGTCGATCCATATCCGCACGCTTGATCTTACGCCGTCGCAGTTCGACATTATCGCCACGCTGGGCAACACGGATGGCATGAGTTTCAGGGAGCTGGGCGAGAAAACCCTTATTACCAAAGGCACGCTTACCGGCGTGGTGGATCGCCTGGAGGCCAGGAATCTGGTGTGCCGCGTTGCATCGCCCAGCGACGGGCGCAGCCAGATCGTGCAGTTGACCCGCGCGGGAGAAAAATTATTTACCCGAATTTTTCCGGCGCACGTGGAATACATGCAGCACGCCTTTGCTCGATTGTCGCAGGAAGAATTGGCCGGGATTGCGGCCAGCCTGTGCCGTTTGCGCGAGGCGTTCACTGTCGCGCAAACCGGGGAAACGGCATGACTCCCATAACCCGCTACACCGCAACGGCTATCGCGCTGCACTGGCTGACCGCGCTGCTCATCCTCGTTGCCTTTCCGCTCGGGGTTTACATGCACGAGTTGAAGCTTTCTCCGCTCAAGCTGCAACTGGTCAGCTACCATAAATGGATAGGCGTCACGATTTTCCTGCTGACCCTGGCGCGTCTGGCGTGGCGGGTGAAACATGTCCCGCCGCCATTGCCGGACACTATCCCTCTATGGCAGCAACGCGCCGCGCAAGGTTTGCACTATTTGCTTTACGTGCTGCTGCTGTGCATTCCCATCTCCGGCTGGTTGATGAGTTCGGCCAAGGGGGTGCCGGTCGTCTATCTGGGGCTGGTGCAACTGCCCGACCTGGTGGGTAAAGACAAGGCTTTGGGGGATAGGCTGCAAGAAATTCACGAGGCGCTGGATTTCGGGCTGCTGGCGCTGGTCGGCATGCACGTGGCCGCAGCCATCAAGCATCATTTTATCGACAAGGACACCACGCTACTGCGCATGTTGCCATTTGGTAAAGGGGTTCAGCCATGAAAAATATTTATCGTTACTTCATGCCGCTGTTGCTGGCTTCTGCATCAATCAGTTCATATGCAGCCGAATTCAACGAGGTACAGGCGGGCAGGAGCACGCTAACCTTTGCCTACAGGCAGATGAATGTGCCGATGGAAGGCAGGTTCAACAAATTTTCTGCGCACATTGCCTTCGACCCGGCCAAGGCCAATAGCGCACAGGCAAAGCTTGAGGTTGACCTCGCCAGCATCGACACCGGCTTCAGCGAATCCAATGACGAAATCGCCGGCAAGCTGTGGTTCAACACCAAGGCATTCCCGGTCGCGCAATTTGTTTCGACCGGCGTCAAGACGTTGGGCAATAACCGCTATGAGGCGCTGGGCAAACTCACTATCAAAGGCAAGTCCCTGGATGTTGCCGCGCCCTTCACCTTCAGGCAGGAAGGCCCGGTCGCCGCGTTTGACGGCTCGTTCAATCTGAAGCGCCTGGATTACGCTATCGGCGAAGGCATGTGGGCCGATCTCGGCACGGTGGCCAATGAAATACAGGTTGTGTTCCATATCGTGGCCGGTGCCGCACCGGCTAAAAAATAGCGGCTTTATCACCCTCAACCACCAAGGAGACTCACCATGAAAAGACTTGCCACCCTCGCCACTGCCGCATCGCTGTCAACCGTTGCCTTTGCGGCGCCGGAGACCTATGTCATCGATGGCAAACACACCCTGCCGCGCTTCGAGTACAGCCACTTCGGCTATTCCACCCAGCTCAGCCGGTTCGACAAGGTCAGCGGTAAAATCGTCGTGGATCGTGTTGCCAAAACAGGCTCTGTGGATGTGACGATAGATGCAAAATCCGTGAATACCGGCTCCCCGCTTTTCAATGAGCATATTCAGGGTGAAGATTTTTTCGATACCGCGAAATATCCCGCCATCACCTACAAGTCCGGCAGCCTGAAATTTGACGGCGACAAGCTGGTCGCAGTGGAAGGTGAACTGACTGTCAAGGGCGTGACCAGGCCGGTGACGCTCACGGTCACATCCTTCCTGTGCATGCCGCATCCCATGCTCAAGAAAGACGCTTGCGGAGCCAATGCCACCGCCAAGATCAAGCGTTCCGAATTCAATATGGGCAAACACGCACCTTATGTGAGCGACGAGGTAACCCTGACTATTCCCGTCGAATCCGTCAAGGAATAATTCCAGTCCCATTTCATCAGTGATATTGCGTTGGCTTCCGCGCTCGCTCCTGGCCGTGCTACTTGCACCGTCTTCGTCACTCGCTTGTTGCCGCCTTATCTCACTTTCGAAATAGAACTGGAATAATACAGCCCGTATCGCGCGTACCGGACTTGTCCGATGCGGGTTGGCAAGAGAACGTGCGCGCTGCATGCGATTATGGGAAAATACCCGCACCCAATTACAGCCGATTATCAATCATGATGGAACAGCGGGAATTAGTTAACCACGGCAACGAAGCGTGCCTTCTTCACCCCTCTGCGCTGGTGCGCGCGATGCTGTGGTTCACCGGCAGCGTGGCATTGCTGCTGGGAATTATCGGGGTCGTGCTTCCCGGACTGCCGACAACCCCCTTTGTTCTGGTAGCCGCATCATGTTACGCGCGCGCCTCACCGCGTTTTTACCGCTGGCTGCTGGAGAACCAGGCCTTCGGTCCGCTCATCCTCGAATGGCGGCGGCACCGCAGCATTCCTTACAAAATCAAGATCGTTGCCATCTGCACGATGAGCCTGACCATTTCCGTGTCGATATGGGTGCTTGCGGACAAGCCGTGGCTGCAAGGCATGCTGGCCGTCATTGCAATAGCAACTGGCATCTGGCTGTACCGGATACCGTCGCGTGACAGGCCGCAGTAACAGGCTTTTGCGCGGCATAGCCAAAATGCGGCTTGTGCAGTCCTGCCTGTTGCGCCGATCCTTGAACCAGCTTGCGCATTTAATCTTCCTGGCCGTTCTCATATCGGCGGCTCCCGGCTTTGCAGCCGAAGAACCCGCAGTTGTCTATTGGAACTCGGAGGCAGGCAAGGCATTGCGCGCGCGCATCCCGGCCGATGCGGATTACTGGCGGCTGAGTCCGGTGTTCGCCGTGCAGAACACGCAGACCTATTGTTCCGTGGCCAGCGCCATCACCGTGCTCAACGCGATGCCGATAAAGAAACCGGTTGAACCGGCTTACGCACCTTATGCCTATTTCACCCAGAGTAACTATTTCACCCCCGAAGTCGTAAAGTTCATCAGCCCGCAGACCGTACTGTCCCAGGGGATGACGCGCGACGAGATGGCCGAAACGCTGGTTCGCCACGGCGCCAAAACAAGATCCATCGCCGGCGACGCCCTGAGCGATGAAGCCCTGCGCGCCCTGTTGCAAAAGGCGCTGGGAGATGACGGGCAGTTTGTGCTGGCGAATTATTTGCGCGCGACGCTGGGGCAGGTAGGCGGCGGCCATTGGTCGGTGCTGGCGGCCTATGATGTGCAGTCCGACAGCGTGCTGATACTCGATGTGGCCAAGTATAAGTATGCCCCGGTGTGGGTCTGCATCAGTACCCTGCAAAAGGCGCTTGCCACCATAGACGTTACCAGCAATAAAGCGCGGGGACTGGTCATCGTGACGGAATGAATCCAATGTATTGCACGGGTTAATTGTGCCATCTGTTGGGTGTGGAAGGCGATTTCAAAAGCTTCTGATATTTCCCTTGTATGCTCCGTGGTTCAAATGCTGTTTTTGGGCTAAAGGAACTTTTGGCTTGCACGGCTGGTAGCGGCGAAATTAACTGCTGCCTCTGGTGCTGCTAATGCTACGCAGTGCGCGTAGCATTAGCTTGACAGGCCATTCATTCCTCAATAGAATGCGCGGTCTTTTTAGCCGTCACGGCGAGATGAAGCAGGATTGCTGTGACGGCTGTTGTTTTTGCATTATGTTGATATCTAAAGAATTTTAGGGGATTTTATGCCAACCGTAAACCAGTTAGTGCGCCAGGGCCGTACCGCAGAACCAGTTAAGAGCAAAGTTCCGGCGCTTGCGGGTAGTCCGCAAAAACGCGGCGTATGTACTCGCGTGTACACCACTACGCCAAAAAAACCGAACTCCGCTTTGCGCAAGGTTGCCAAGGTTCGCCTCACCAATGGCTTCGAGGTGATCTCCTATATCGGCGGGGAGGGTCATAATTTGCAAGAACACTCGGTGGTGTTGATACGCGGTGGCCGTGTGAAGGATTTGCCCGGTGTGCGTTACCACATGGTGCGCGGTAGCCTGGATACTGCGGGCGTAAAAGACCGCAAGCAGTCCCGCTCCAAATATGGTGCGAAGCGCCCCAA
>JAQTOM010000056.1:8609-11407 GCA_028713345.1 Gallionellaceae bacterium
GCAGCGATTTTTGAGTTTGAACTAGCCAGATAATTCGAGGTACTAAAATATGCCAAGACGCAGAGAAGTCCCCAAACGCGAGATTTTGCCGGATCCGAAGTACGGCAACCAGGATCTTTCCAAGTTTGTTAATGTCCTGATGACGGCCGGCAAGAAGTCTGTTGCCGAACGCATTCTTTACGGCGCTCTGGAGCAGGTCGTAAAGAAGAGTGGCAAGGATCCGATCGAGGTATTTAATCTGGCGTTGAGCAATGTCAAGCCTCAGGTTGAGGTGAAGAGCCGCCGTGTGGGCGGCGCCAACTACCAGGTTCCGGTTGAGGTGCGCCCTTCGCGCCGTATGGCTTTGGCGATGCGCTGGCTGAAAGATTTTGCACGCAAGCGTGGTGAAAAATCCATGGGGCTGCGCCTGGCGGGTGAGTTGATCGATGCGTCGGAAGGTCGTGGCGGTGCGGTTAAAAAGCGTGAGGAAGTGCATCGTATGGCTGAAGCCAACAAGGCCTTCTCGCATTTCCGTTTCTAAGAGTTTTTAAGCTGTTTTTTTTAAGTTAGGCAACTACTGTGGCACGTAAAACACCAATCGAGCGATATCGTAACATCGGCATCAGCGCGCACATTGATGCGGGCAAGACCACGACCACCGAACGCGTTCTGTTCTATACCGGCGTTTCCCACAAGATCGGCGAAGTGCATGATGGCGCCGCCGTGATGGACTGGATGGAGCAGGAGCAGGAGCGCGGTATTACCATCACTTCGGCCGCGACCACCTGTTACTGGAAGGGGATGGACAAGAACTATCCCGAGCATCGCATCAATATCATCGATACTCCGGGGCACGTGGACTTCACCATCGAGGTGGAGCGTTCCATGCGCGTGCTGGACGGTGCGTGCATGGTGTATTGCGCAGTGGGCGGCGTACAGCCGCAGTCGGAAACTGTATGGCGCCAGGCCAATAAGTACCGTGTGCCGCGCTTGGCATTTGTCAACAAGATGGATCGCTCCGGCGCGAATTTTTTCAAGGTGTACGATCAGATGCGCGCCCGCTTGCGCGCCAATGTCGTGCCTATCCAGATTCCGATCGGCGCCGAGGAGAAGTTTGAGGGCGTGATCGACTTGATACGCATGAAGGGTGTCTACTGGGACGACTCTACCCAAGGTATGAAGTTTGAGTTGCGCGACATTCCCGCCGATCTGCTGGCGGCGGCGAAAGAATGGCGCGAGAAGATGGTGGAGAGTGCTGCGGAAGCCAGCGAAGATATGATGAATAAATATCTCGAAGGCGGTGAGTTGTCTGAATCCGACATCAAGCAATGTTTGCGCATCCGCACCATCGCCGGTGAAATTGTGCCGATGCTGTGTGGTTCCGCCTTCAAGAATAAGGGCGTGCAGGCCATGCTGGATGCGGTGCTCGACTATCTGCCTGCGCCGACCGACATTCCGCCGGTCAAGGGTGAGTTGGAAGATGACACGGTAGGTGAGCGCAAGGCGAACGACGATGAGCCGTTCTCCGCGCTGGCATTCAAGATCATGACTGACCCGTTCGTGGGGCAGTTGATTTTCTTCCGCGTCTATTCCGGCCAGTTGAAATCGGGCGATACCATTTTTAATCCGGTGAAGGGCAAGAAAGAGCGTATCGGCCGTATCTTGCTGATGCACGCAAACGAGCGCGAAGAAATCAAGGAAGTATTTGCCGGTGATATAGCGGCGGCGGTCGGTCTGAAAGACGCGACTACGGGTGATACGCTGTGCGACCCGTCCAAGGTGATTACGCTGGAACGCATGGTGTTCCCGGAGCCGGTGATACACGTCGCGGTGGAGCCGAAGACCAAGGCCGACCAGGAAAAGATGGGTATGGCGCTGAATCGCCTGGCGCAGGAAGACCCGTCATTCCGCGTGCGTACCGATGAAGAGTCGGGCCAGACCATCATCTCTGGTATGGGCGAGCTGCATCTGGAAGTTCTGGTGGAGCGCATGAAGCGCGAGTTCGGTGTGGAGGCCAACGTGGGCGCGCCGCAAGTGGCTTACCGTGAAGCGATTCGCAAGCCGGTCGAGGTCGAGGGCAAGTTCGTCAAGCAATCCGGTGGCCGTGGTCAGTACGGCCACGTGTGGTTGAAGGTCGAGCCGAATGAACCTGGCAAAGGCTTCGAGTTCGTGGATGCCATCAAGGGCGGAACCGTGCCGCGTGAATTTATTCCTGCGGTCAAGAAGGGCCTGGAAGACACGCTGCCAAATGGCGTGCTGGCCGGTTTCCCCGTGGTGGACGTCAAGGTCACCCTGTTCGATGGTTCTTACCACGACGTGGACTCCAACGAAAACGCCTTCAAGATGGCGGCTTCGATGGGCTTCAAGGATGGTATGCGCAAAGCCAGTCCGGTGCTGCTGGAGCCGATGATGTCGGTGGAGGTGGAAACGCCTGAAGACTATACCGGTACCGTGATGGGCGACCTGTCCTCGCGTCGCGGCATGGTGCAGGGCATGGACGACATGGCGGGCGGCGGCAAGACGGTCAAGGCGGAAGTGCCGCTGGCCGAAATGTTCGGATATTCTACCGCGTTGCGTTCCGCGACTCAGGGCCGTGCCACCTACACCATGGAATTCAAGCATTACACCGAGGCGCCAAAGAATGTGGCCGAAGCGGTGATGAACAGCAAGAAATAACTTTTAGACATTAGGAAAAAATCATGGCAAAGAGTAAATTTGAGCGTACGAAGCCGCACGTAAACGTGGGGACAATTGGCCACGTGGATCACGGCAAGACCACCCTGACAGCGGCGATCACCACCGTGCTATCGAAGAAATTT
>JAQTOM010000006.1:0-22791 GCA_028713345.1 Gallionellaceae bacterium
AATCCCTGATGGAACTGCTAGCCATTCGACTAGGCGAGCACACAACGCTCGCCAAGTCGCTGGTTATCCCCCACGGGGAGAGGGAAGAAAAGCCCTTCTCCCGCCGGGGGAAGGGTTGGGATGGGGGAAAGAAACTGTCGCCAATTATGGAAACGTCAATAATTGGTGGTAGAGTAAAGCAACTGACAAAAAACGCAGAAGGATGCCGCGAATGCTCCACTGGGTGGATTACGCAAAAATTTTCATGGCGCTCATGGTTATCGTCAACCCGGTCAGCGCCGTGCCGCTATTCGTCAGCATGACAGCCAAGTACAGCGAGGCGGAAAGAAAGCATATCGCGCGCGTGGCGAGCATTTCAGTCGCGGTGGTTCTGGTGCTGGCGGCGGTCATCGGGCAACCGATCCTTGTCCTGTTCGGGATCACCGTGGCCTCGTTCAAGGTGGGGGGCGCGATCCTGATCCTGTTGATGGCCGTTTCAATGATGCATGCCTTGCCCAGCAGGGAAAGCCAGACGCCGGAAGAGGCGAGGGAGGCGGAGCTTAAGGAAAACATCGCCGTGGTGCCGCTCGCGATCCCGCTTCTCTCGGGTCCCGGTGCAATCTCCACGACCATCATCTATGCGACGGAGCGTTCGTCACCGGCCCATCTCGGCGCCATCATCCTGTGCTGCCTGCTGGTTGCCTTCGCCACCTGGCTGGCGCTCAGGCTCGCAACGCCCGCGAGCAAATGGCTGGGGGAAACCGGCGTGAATATTGCCATCCGGCTGATGGGGTTGTTGCTGGCGGCGGTTGCCGTGGAAATTTTTGCCAGCGGGCTGGTCGTGTTGCTGCCGGGGCTTAAGGGAGGCTGAGCATCCGCGTCATGCCGGATGCGCTACCCCGCAGCCGGCGCCTGCTTGACCGGCGCACGCTCTGCCAGCATGGAGTAAAGCCTGCGGCTATCGGCACGCAACACAGTGAACGTTATATCGCCGATAACGACACGGTCGCCGCGTTTGGGCAGCTGTCCTGCGGCCTTGAGCACCAGTCCGCCGATGGTGTCGTATTCCTCGTCGCTGAACGAGGTGCCGAGCGCCTCGTTGAAATCCGCGATCTCGGTCGCCGCCTTGACGCGCCAGTGGCCCTTGCCGTCCGGGATGAGATTGTCTTCGTCCTCGTCGAAATCGTATTCATCCTCGATGTCGCCGACGATCTGTTCCAGCACATCCTCGATGGTGACCATGCCGCACACGCCGCCATACTCGTCCACCACCAGCGCGATGTGGTTGCGGTTGCTGCGGAAATCGCGCAGCAGCACGTTGAGCCGCTTGGATTCCGGCACGAACACGGCGGGGCGCAGCATGTCGCGCACGTTGAACTCCTCGCCCGCGTAATAGCGCAGCAGGTCCTTGGCGAGCAGGATGCCGATGATGTTGTCCTTGTTGCCGTCGATGACGGGAAAGCGCGAGTGCGCGGTCTCGATGACGAAGGGGATGAATTGCTGCGGCGGCTGGCTGATGTCGATGACATCCATCTGCGCGCGCGGGATCATGATCTCGCGCACCTGCTGCTCCGCCACCTGCATCACCCCCTCCATCATGGACAGCGCGTCGGCATCCAGCAGGTTGCGCTCGTAGGCGGAATGCAACAGGGTCAGCAGTTGCTCGCGGTCTTCCGGCTCACGCAACAGCAGCGTGGAAAGCCGTTCCAGCAGGGTTGGTTTGTTGCTTTCGGGTTGGCCCATCTTTATCGTTACAGTGTTACAGCCTGATAGGGGTCAGCATACCCTAATTTCGTCAAGATTGCAGTCTCACGCGCCTCCATCGCGGCGGCCTCGTCGTCATCGTCGTGCTCGTAACCTTGCAGGTGCAGGGCGGCGTGGACGGTGAGATGCGCGTAATGTGCCATCAACTCCTTGCGCTGCTCGCGCGCTTCGCGCTCCACCACCGGCGCGCAGATCACCGCATCGCCGGACAATGGCGCAGCATCGTGGTAAACGAAGGTCAGCACGTTGGTGGCGTAATCCTTGCCGCGAAAATTCCGGTTCAGCTCCCGCCCTTCGGCTTCATCCACGATGCGCAGCGTGATTTGCACATCGTGCTGCAACGCCGCTTTCACCCAACGGCGAAACTGTGCGCGCGTGGGAAGATTGGTTGCATTGGCTGCATACTGCACCGACAGGGAGAGCTTGCGAGCGGCGCTCATGGTTGCGGCTTTTTTTCCTGTTCGTGGCGTTCGTAGGCTGCGACGATCTTCTGCACCAGCGGATGGCGCACCACATCCTCGGCCAGGAATTCGCTGAAGGCGATGCCGCGCACTTCCTTCAGGATGCCGCGCACCTCGATCAGCCCGCTCTTCTGCCCGCGCGCCAGGTCAATCTGCGTCACGTCGCCGGTGATGACGGCCTTGCTGCCGAATCCGATGCGTGTCAGAAACATTTTCATCTGCTCCGGCGTGGTGTTCTGCGCCTCGTCCAGGATGATGAAGGAGTGGTTGATGGTGCGTCCGCGCATGTAAGCCAGCGGTGCGATTTCGATCACGCCGCGCTCGAATGCCTTGGTCACCTTGTCCACACCCATCAGGTCATACAGCGCGTCGTATAGCGGGCGCAGGTAAGGATCAACCTTCTGCGCCATGTCGCCGGGCAGGAAACCCAGGCGCTCGCCCGCTTCCACCGCCGGGCGCACCAGCACCAGGCGTTTCACCGCCTCGCGCTGCAAGGCATCCACGGCGCAGGCCACGGCGAGATAGGTCTTGCCGGTGCCTGCCGGACCCACGCCGAAGGTGATGTCATGCTGCTGGATGGCTTGCAGGTAGTCGTTCTGGCGCGGCGTGCGGCCGCGTATCTCGGCCTTGCGCGTCATCAGCAGCGGCACGAAGCCGGACTGCGTCTCCGGTTCCCTGGCTACTTTCATCACCTCGATCAGGCCGAGCTGCAATTGCTCCAGGGAAATATCGTGTTTGGCATCGCGGTAAAAATCCTGCAATACCTGGCGCGCAAGTTCCGCCTGATGCGGCTCGCCTTGCACGCTGAAGTGTTCGCCGCGCCGGGAAATAACCACCTCCAGCGCAATCTCGACCTGGCGCAGGTTCTCGTCAAACGCGCCGCACAGCCGCGCCAGGCGCGTGTTGTCTACGGGTTCGAGGGAAAATTGAAGTAAAGCGGCATTCATAACTTCTACCCTCACCCTAACCCTCTCCCTGCAAGAGAGAGGGAATGATTAGCTCGCCATGCAACATTTGCGTCAGTGAGGTGGTGATTTTTACGTCAACAAAACGGGCCGTCATGCCGGGGTCGCCCGCGAAATACACGACACGGTTGTTGTCGGCACGCCCGGCCATTTCCTGGCCATTCTTTCTGGATGTCCCTTCCACCAGCACGCGCTGGATGCTGCCCAGCATGCGCTCGCTGACGATCTGTTCCCGCTGTTTGATTTTATCCTGCAGCCGGTGCAGGCGTTCGGTCTTGGCCGCGTGCGGCACTTCATCCGGCATTTCGGCGGCGGGCGTACCGGGGCGCGGGCTGTACACGTAGCAGTAACTGGAATCGAAACCGGCATCGTCGATCAGCCGCATGGTCGCATCGAAATCGCTCTCGGTCTCGCCGGGAAAGCCCACGATGAAATCCGAAGTCAGCGCGATGTCCGGGCGCGCGGCACGCAGCTTGCGGATGATGGATTTGTATTCGAGCACGGTATAGCCGCGCTTCATCGCCGCCAGTATGCGGTCCGAGCCGGACTGCACCGGCAGGTGCAAATGGCTCGACAGCTTGGGCGTGGTGGCATACACATCGATCAGGCGCTGCGTCATTTCCCTCGGGTGCGAAGTGGTGAAACGCAGGCGCCGTATGCCCTCCAGCGCCGCAATCGCCTGCAACAGGAAAGCGAGGTCTACGCTCTCGCCATCTTCCATTGCGCCGCACCAGGCATTCACGTTCTGCCCCAGCAGGGTGATTTCACACACGCCCTGCGCCACCAGCGTTTGCACTTCGCGCAGCACATCGGCAAACGGGCGCGATACCTCGTCGCCGCGCGTATAAGGCACCACGCAGTAGGAGCAGAATTTGCTGCATCCTTCCATGATGGAAACGAAAGCGGAACCGGCTGTGGCGCTGGGTGCAGGCAGGTGATCGAACTTCTCGATCTCCGGGAAGCTGATGTCCACCTGTGGGCGCCCGCTCGCGCGCCGCGCCGCGATCAGTTGCGGCAGGCGGTGCAGGGTCTGCGGCCCGAACACCATGTCCACATAGGGCGCGCGCTTCACGATCACCCCACCCTCCTGGCTGGCGACACAGCCGCCCACCCCGATGAGCAGATCCGGCTTGTCCTGCTTCAGCGCGCGCGCGCGCCCCAAGTCGGAGAACACTTTTTCCTGCGCCTTCTCGCGCACCGAACAGGTGTTGAACAGGATGATGTCCGCTTCCTCAGGATGGTCGGTCTGCTCCATTCCCTCGCTGGCACGCAGCACATCCGCCATTTTGCCCGAGTCATACTCGTTCATCTGGCAGCCAAAGGTTTTGATATAGAATTTTTTCGGCACGTTGCTAAAAACCGGGGTTATATGGGTTTACATTTAGCGCATTCAGCAGCAAACCGCAACTTCCTTCTGAAAAACACTATGAAAGGCAAGGCACATCTGCATTGGATGCCCCGGCAGGCACCAGGATGGTAGGTTTGGCCTGTGGCAAGGTGTCGGGATAATCCTTGCTGAAATGCAGCCCGCGGCTTTCATGCCTCGCCAGCGCGCTTTGCACGATGAGATCGGCGCTCAGCACCAGGTTGCGCAGCTCCAGCAGGTCGGCGGTGACATGGAAGTTGGCGTAGTACTCCTGTATTTCCTCGTGCAGCAACTGGATGCGGTGTTGCGCGCGTTGCAGGCGCTTGGTGGTGCGCACGATGCCGACGTAGTCCCACATGAAGCGGCGCAGTTCCGCCCAGTTGTGCGAAATGACCACGGCTTCGTCGGCGTCGGTCACGCGGCTTTCATCCCACTGCGGCAGCGGGATTGGTTTGCTGTGCGGCTTGGACAGGATGTCGCGCGCGGCGGCATCGGAGAATACCAGGCACTCGAGCAGTGAGTTGCTGGCCAGGCGGTTGGCGCCGTGCAGGCCGGTATGCGAAGTTTCGCCGATGGCATACAGGTTGCACACGTCGGTGCGGCCACGGAGATCGGTGACGATGCCGCCGCAGGTATAGTGCGCGGCGGGCACCACCGGGATGGGCTGGTGAGCAATGTCGATACCCAGCGCCATGCAGCGTGCATGGATGGTGGGGAAATGCTGTTTCAGGAATTCTTCCGGCTGGTGCGAGATGTCCAGGTACACACAATCCAGCCCGCGCTTTTTCATTTCAAAGTCGATGGCGCGCGCCACGATGTCGCGCGGCGCAAGTTCGGCGCGCTCGTCGTGCCAGGGCATGAAGCGCGTGCCGTCGGGCAGTTTCAGGATGCCGCCCTCACCGCGTACCGCTTCGGAGATCAGGAAGGATTTGGCGTGAGGATGGTACAGGCAGGTCGGGTGGAACTGGATGAATTCCATGTTGGCCACGCGGCAACCGGCGCGCCAGCCCATGGCAATGCCGTCGCCGGTGGCGGTGTCCGGGTTGGTAGTGTAGAGATACACCTTGCCTGCACCGCCGGTGGCGAGGATGGTGTCGTGCGCGGCAATGGTAATGACGCTATCGCTCAGGGTATTGAGCACGTAAGCTCCATGGCAGCACTTGTCCGGGTGGCCGATTTTGTTTCCGGTGATCAGGTCGATGGCGATGTGGTGTTCCAGCAGCGTGATATTGGGGTGCGCCTGCGCCCTGGCAACGATGGTTTCCTGCACTGCCGAGCCGGTGGCATCGGCGGCATGGATGATGCGCCGGTGGCTGTGGCCGCCTTCGCGTGTCAGGTGATAGCCGGTGTCGGTGCTGGCATCGCGCGTAAACGGCACTCCTTGTGCGATCAGCCAGTCGAGCGCGGGCTTGGCGTGCTCGACCACATAACGCGTGGTAGTCGGGTCGCACAGGCCGGCGCCGGCAGTCAGCGTGTCCTGTATATGCTCGGAAAGGGAATCGTCCCCGGACAGCACTGCGGCAATCCCGCCTTGTGCCGATGCGCTCGCACCATCCAGTAATGATTTCTTGGTGATGACAGCAACCTTCTGCCGGTCGGCGAGTTTCAGCGCCAGAGACAACCCGGCCAAGCCGCTGCCTATAATAAGTACATCAAATTGCATCATGTGATCGGTCCGCCTGATTATTCACACAGCTTGAACTAGCCAAAGCAAATCTTACCCTTTTTCCATTTGAGTTGAGTAATGCACATTTAACATGAAACTCGCAAAGCGATAACCGGCGACTTGGCTGGCGTAGTTTGCCAGCCTGGTCGAATGGCTAGTAGTCCAATCAGACCTTGCCTCCCTCGCCCCGCGGCAGAGGGCTGGAGAGAGGGAAACGGGCATGTCGATCATGGTCAGGGATGGTGCAGTTGCCATGCCCGTTAGAAACCATACAGAAACACACGGGTTTCATGAGAGAATAATAAACCATGCGACATATAAGCACGGTTAATTTATTTGCATCATGATTGCACCCACGCAAAAAATAATTAATGTCCCGGAGAGCCGCCATGCCGAAGCTCGTTGTTAGCATTGGAGAACGCATCCTCGGGGAGTTTCCTGTCACCAAGGAACGGACGACCATTGGACGCAAGCCGTCTAATGACATTCAAATCGATAATTTGACGGTTAGCAGTGAACACGCGGTAATCATTAAAGGTGGCGACCTCTATGTCATTGAAGACCTTGGCAGTGCCAATGGAACCCTCGTGCATAACCAGGCAGTAACCAAACAACTTCTGGATGACAACGATCTGATTACGGCCGGTGAATGCCAGATCAGCTTTATCGAGGGTGATGTTCATGTTGGTGATGTGTCTTCACCTGTAACTAAAGCGCTTCCCGTGGATTCAAAAAAGTCTGCTGAGATATCACAGCCGGCAAAGGATGTTAATCAGGAAGCCGCAACAGCCAGTCAAATAAAAATCATCAAATGCCCGCATTGCTCATATAAGCGCCAGCCCGGTGACGCACAGTTCCCCAAAGATCAATGCCCATCCTGCGGTGTTATCTACACGGCGCCAATACCGCCCATCATGACCGCTGAATCCACTTCCGGCGACCGCCTGGAGGTTTACAGCCACAGGATTATGATCAAGCGCAAGATGGGCATCAAAGTCCTGCTGCAAAGCCTCAAGGGTGATCTGCTCGAAGGCATCAAGGGCGACAAGGAAATCCCCCTCAGGTCAATTGCCGCAATCCAGTTCAAGGCAGCCAGCACCTTGCTCTCGGGTTACATCCAATTCACCCTGATCGAAGATTCGGCATCCAAGGGCGGATTCAAGGTGGCTGGATTGGACGAAAATACTGTTGAGTTCGTCAAGCGCGAAGAGCCTGAATTCCGCAAGATCAAGGACTTTCTCGACGCGAAGATCGGGGAGATTTCCGGCGTTTCATCCGCCACATCTAAAACCAGACAATAACCCACGTTCGACTTTGAGCGGTTAACCAGATTCCATAAATCAATAAATGGTCGCCAGGTCAGAGGTGGCCTGTGCCAGGCGATCAACCAGGATATTCATGAACGAACGGTTGAAGCTGAGCTGGCAGTTTTCCGATGCTTTCCTCAATGAATCGGCCTTGATCTTGAACAGGGTGACCGGTGTGTCTGCCACGATGGTGGCGGTGCGTGTAAGCGCCCCCTGCCGGATATAACACATCTCGCCGAAACAGTGACCCTTGCCCAGAGTGCTCAGACTCTTGCTACCCTTCATTACCCGCACTTTGCCATCGGCTATGATGAAAAAATAGTTTCCCTTGTTTCCCTCATTCACCAGAAAAGTACCGGATGGCACGCGCCCCCATATGCTGATACGCAATACCTCCCAAAGTTCTATTTCACTGAAATCCTGAAAGAATGGCAGGGACTTCAGCATGTTGAATTTCTGGGTTTCGGAGTTAACTTCCTTGGGCAGATCCAGCGCAGCTATGGTGGAAAGATCTTTCGTAAACTCCTGCCAGTTGGCGTGGCGTTCAGTCAGGTCTCTCCGCATTGCCTTGGTGACGACGTCGCTCAGGCGCACAGACAATGACGGGCGATGGGTGCGGATGCCTGGCGGCTCTTCATTAAGAATCTTGTGGGCCAAGCCGTAATTGCTTGCCGCCTCAAAGGGTAGCCGGCCAGTAAGCAGTTTGTACATTACCACACCCAGAGAATAAATATCCGTTTGATGCGTGAGCCTGTCATTTTTTATCTGTTCCGGTGACATATAGGCTGGAGATCCAACCCCGGTCATTTGGGTTTCATCATTCTTTAACAAGACCGCAGCCCCGAAATCGGCAATTTTTATATCGCCACCCTGGCAAATCATGATATTCGCAGGCTTGATATCCCTGTGGATGACGCCATTGCGACTGGCAAAATCAAGCGCAAGCGCGCACTTGAAAATGATTTCGACCACCGTGTCCACCGGCAGCAAGTGCTCGGTCTGGCAGTACTTCTCCAGTGTCTCGCCCTGGACGTATTCCATGACGATATAGCCCTCGTCCTGGCCCAGCAGCGCATCGTAGATTCCAACAATGTGGGGGTGGTTAAGCCGCCCCGCCAACGAGGCTTCGTTGGCTATCAATTTCCGGTATATGCTGCCATGTTGCGGGTCGGACAATATTTCATGTTTGAAAACCTTGATTGCAACCTCGCGCTCGTTGAAGGTGTCATGGGCGAGATAGACGATACTCGTCGCCCCCCTGCCGAGTTCCCTGATGATTTCGTATTTGTCTATGCCCTTGTCGGCAAGCTGTTCCATTTGTAGCGAATCCCCTGTAAAGGCAATGCTGGATTGAGTTTTAGATGGTATCACTGATGCTGGCAAATTGTCTCTGGGAGAGAATAAATGCATACGCACTGCAAAGTGAACTAATTTCATTGAGCTATGTCAATTTGCGTATTAAGGCAAATGGCTGACGCCTGTGGCATGTCCGGTTATACTAGCGCGCCGCATATTGAACGGCGTGTTTGGGGTTGGGATAGCCAGAAATGGGTGACAGGGAAGTCGATCAGCAGTTGGTTGAACGCGTGCAACGCGGCGACAAGCATGCGTTCGAGTTGCTGGTCGCCAAGTATCAACGCCGGCTTGCCCGCCTGATTTCGCGCTTTGTGCGCGACGCGGCTGAGGTTGAGGATGTAACCCAGGATGCGTTTATCAAGGCCTATCGCGCCTTGCCGACGTTCCGCGGGGAAAGCGCATTTTATACGTGGCTATACCGTATCGGAATCAATACCGCAAAAAATTACCTGCTGGCACTCAAGAGGCGGGCGCCGACCAGCACTTCATTCGACGCGGATGAAGCAGAGGGATTTGAAGATGCGGGGCTGTTGCGTGAAGTGAGCACACCGGAAAATGAGTTGATGAGCAAACAGGTGATCGAGGTGGTGAATGCGTCTTTGCGGCAATTGCCGGACGATTTGCGTACCGCGCTTACCCTGCGTGAAATCGAAGGGCTGAGCTATGAGGAAATTGCAGATGTAATGAATTGCCCGATCGGCACAGTGCGTTCCCGCATTTTTCGGGCGCGCGAGGCGATTGCGGAAAACTTGCGCCCGCTGTTGGGTACCAGTGAACATAATAGGTGGTGAATTAAATTATGAAGCAGCAACTTTCAGCATTGATGGATGGCGAACTGTTCGACGACGAAGCAGAAGCATTGCTCAACAAGTTGAAGCGTAACCCCGAAGCGCATGAGGAATGGCGAGTCTATCATCTGGTCGGTGATGTGCTGCGCCAACCCGACCAAGCTTATCCCGGTATCAGCGCCACCATGCACGAACGGCTACAGGCGGAACCTACAATATTCGCCCCACGCAGCCGCGCAAACCGGAACGCACGATGGTTTGCACTTTCTGCCGCCGCATCGGTAATGGCTTTGGCTCTGGTAGCATGGATGTCGGTGCAGGTCGGGTCGGAACCGGCACCGCAAATGGCCATGCAGCAGCAATCCGCCATGTTGCGCCCCGCCAGTTTTACCGTCCAGAAAGGGATGAACGATTACTTGATGGCACACCAGGAATTTTCCCCCAGCGCTGACGTGCAGGGCGCTGCCTCTTATATCCGCACCGTGGCAGAGCAATAGTGCAAACCTCCGTAATCAAACCTGTGTTTTTATGGGCCGCCATATTGCTGGGTACAACCCCTGTCGTATTTGCCGATCCGATGTGGCAGGATGAGTTGAACTGGTTGAAGACCATGGCGTTTGCCGCACATCAAACTGATTACAGCGGTACTTTTGTGTACCAATATGGCAATCATGTAGAAACTTCGCGCATTACCCATATTGTAGACCGCGATGGCGAGCATGGAAGGCTGGAAGGTCTGGATGGTACCCGGCGCGAAATCATCCGTAATAATGGTCAGGTGTGGTGTTACCTGGGTGATCGCAAGGTGAAGGTGGAAAAGCACCAGGGTGATCGGGAATTTCCCGCACTATTGCCGGAACAGCTTTCATTGCTGAATGAAAACTACCTTATCAAACAGATGGAAGAAGGCAGGGTGGCGGGATTTCATGCGCATGCCGTGATTTTTCAGCCCAAGGATAATTTGCGCTACACCCACAAGATGTGGGCACACAGCAATTCCGGTTTGTTGCTCAAAGCAGAGGTGCTGGATGATCACGGCCATGTAATCGAGCAAAATACTTTCACTCAATTGACTATAGGCGGCAATATTGACCGCACATGGATTGTGGCGGATAAACCGGATGATGCCGCGCTGGCGCTATCGCATCATGGCCGCTTGCACAGAGCGGAGACTTTGACCGGTCCAAGCGGTTGGCAAGTAGACATGATTCCCCCTGGATTCAAGAAAATCACTGAAATGCGCCGCCCATTGCGCGGCAAGAAGGCTCCGGTTATTCAAATGGTATTTTCTGACGGCCTGGCCAGCATCTCGGTATTCATCGAAGCACTGGACAATAATCAGGAGCACCCCGGTTTATCCAGTCAGGGAGTAATTCAGGTTTATAGCAAGATAGCAGGTGACTACTTGCTGACTGTGGTAGGAGAAGTCCCTCCACGTACAGTAATACTGGTTGCCGACTCGATTCGCCGTACCACAGATTGAAGGTGGGTGAACTGTACCGAAAATAGACCGGACATGCGTCCGGTTTTTATTGTCCCGTTAAATATAAAGCCAGAGCGGTAACTTCTGGTTCCTTGGGGAATTTATTTGGTGGTGCAGAACCACATTAACGCCAACTCTTCTCTCGAAGTTCTGCACAAATAAGCGCACTGGCGCGGATTCTAACGAATTCCATATGCACCGTCACACAATTTCCCCCAAAGCTTATGATTTGACCAGCCTTTACGCTAGCTTGCGCGCTGACTGAACCTGTAGTGATCAGGCATTTTGGGGCGGGCACTAGCATGTACTTCGGTGATGCGGAATTCATATCCGAGATCGGTCATCTGGTTCAGCGGAACTTCGACAAACGAAGTGGGGCCAGTGCCGACG
This sequence comes from Gallionellaceae bacterium, assembly GCA_028713345.1. Taxonomy (GTDB): domain Bacteria; phylum Pseudomonadota; class Gammaproteobacteria; order Burkholderiales; family Gallionellaceae; genus JAQTOM01. Next base: position 11,526 of record JAQTOM010000006.1, read on the forward strand.
GATTGTGGCCCAACGTCAGGCCACGTTTTGAACAGCACCCGATATTCCTTCTCTCGACTGTAGCTCTGGCCGCTCAGGTAGAAAGCGCGCAACCTGGAGATACCTTGAAGCACGAACTCGCGGCCATGCCGTTGGCGGATCATTGAAATCAGGTCGGCCAATAGCGGGAGGGAGTCATTGTCTTCGGTTCGTAGACGATTTTACGGAAATCGGGATTCTTTGCCGTGATGTCGAGAGTTAACCGAACCCCATCATTTGCAGCGAAGTTCCTCCAGAAGTACTCATCAGTCTTCTGGAGGCACGCTGGTATCAGTGAACGACGCATAGAACAACTGAGGCATTAACAGGGTGCGGTACGTCGGCATACCGCTGTTCGTATCAGGCTCTAGATAACCAAGCAATCCATGTGTCTGGCAGAAAGTAACGATCTCACCATCGTTGAGTCTCTTCTCGATGCTTGCCAGTCGGAAGATGCCCGTCGAGAGAATGCTCTCTGCCGCCTCGCGCGAAGTATAGTGGTAGACGGTGGCCGATCTCACGCTGATTAACAACCAATTTCCTGAACCAGGATTATTGCAGTTCTGCTCAAGCCTCTTCATCACCTCCCCTTACCAATATGGATAATGCGTTACGCTAGGCATTATCCTCACAAACAGCTTGAGATTGGCAGCGCAATTAGTTATTTATTAAAGAGATTTATATAACATCTGCTCTTGCGCTAACTATTTGTCCCACAAAGAAAAAACTTGTTTTTGTGCTTGACCCAGTCTACTTTTTTCAATATAGTGGACAAAAGTGGTAAAAAGTGGGTTTTAGTGGGGAAACCGACATAGGGTTAAGCGATGTTTCAGGGGGCGGTACAACTCAATCTGGATAGCAAGGGCCGGCTCGCGATACCGTGCCGGTATCGCGATATGCTGCTTGCACATTGCGCTGGCCAGTTAGTGCTAACCGCTGATGCCGACGGATGTCTGTTGCTTTATCCGCAGCCCGAATGGCAGCCCATCCGTGAAAAACTGATGCAACTCTCCGCTTTCAATTCCCGTATTCGCGCTTTGCAACGCTTTCTTGTCGGCCATGCAGAAGATGTGGTGATGGATGCAGCAGGCCGTGTGTTGATTTCTCCGGCTCTGCGCAACTATGCCGTGCTGGACAAGCGTGTGATGTTGATCGGCCAGGGCAACAAATTCGAGGTGTGGGACGAGGCGCGCTGGCAGGCGCAGCACGAGAAGATGACCGCTTTCACCGACAACGATTTACCGCCCGAACTGGAGGGTTTCACGTTGTGAGTGTGGGCTTGCCCCACACTACGGTGTTGTTGCACGAAGCAGTCGAAGCGTTGCAGGTGAAGCCTGACGGTATTTATGTGGATGGCACTTTCGGGCGCGGCGGGCATAGCCGGCTGATTCTGGAGAATCTGGGTGCAAACGGACGATTGATCGCGCTGGATAAAGATCCGGCGGCAGTAGCGGCGGGGCAGGCAATTACCGATCCGCGTTTCACCATGATACACAGCGGATTCACGCACTTGACCGAAGTATTGCGAAGTTTGGCAGTCAAAAAAGTGGATGGCGTGTTGCTCGATTTGGGAATGTCTTCGCCGCAACTGGATGATGAACAGCGCGGATTCAGTTTTCGTTCCGATGCGCCGCTGGACATGCGCATGGATACCAGCAGCGGACAGACCGCAGCAGAATGGCTGGCAACGGTGGACGAGAGTTTGCTTGGGGAGGTGATACGTGACTACGGTGAAGAACGGTTTGCTAAACAGATTGCAAGAGCGCTTGTTGCGGCGCGCCAGAAACAGCCTATCGCTACCACACTCCAACTCAGCGAAATCGTTGCCCAGGCCGTGCGCACGCGTGAGCCCGGGAAGAATCCGGCGACACGCACCTTTCAGGCTATTCGGATTTATCTCAATCAGGAACTCGAAGAAATCGCGCAGGTTCTGCCGCAATGCATGGGTTGCCTGAAGCCGGGGGGGCGTATCGTGGTTATCAGTTTCCACTCGCTGGAAGACCGCATGGTGAAACATTTCCTGCGCGACATGGCGCAGGGCGACAAACTGCCGCACAAGCTGCCGATCCGTGCCGCCGAGATACCGCAAGGCAAGTTGCGCCTGGTTGGCAAGGCGGTGCGCGCTACGCCGCAGGAAGTGACGGCAAACCCGCGTGCGCGCAGTGCGGTGATGCGCGCGGCCGAGTGTTTATCGTGAAACTTGCGAAGCGAGACTCTGCCCCCCTCTCCCAAGAATTGAGGATTGCTTTTCACGTTCGCCTCCTCTCCCGCCTGCGGGAGAGGATTGAGGTGAGGGGTTCTCTGCGGGGTAACCAGCGACTTAGCTGCGGACTTTTGCAGCTTAGTCGAATGGCTAGTTGTTTTATCCAGAGGGCTGGGGCGGGGGAAGCGACCATGACGAATCAACATTCCATTATTCATGGCAACGATTCGCCATGGTCGTTGGGGGATGCGGGTGACTAGGTTGCACCTGTTGCTTCTGCTGGCGGTGATTGCTTGCGCGTTGGGAGTGGTGACCTCACAGCACAAGGCGCGAAAACTGTTTGTGGAACTGCAAAAAGAAAAAGACCGGTCACAGCAAATGGAAGTGGAATGGGGGCAGTTGCAGCTTGAGCAGGGTACCTGGGCAACGCCGGCGCGTGTGGAAAAAATTGCCAGTGCCAAATTGCAGATGCAGCTGCCGAAAAGCGGGCAGATTCAATATATCCGTGGCGAACAGTTAAAGGGGCTAGCGACGCAACCATGAACTACGCCAGCAATATACAGACAGCAGGGCTTGCAGCATTGCCGCCGTGGCGTTCGCGCGTGCTGTTTGTGTTGCTGCTGCTGGGCCTGTGCGTGCTGATGGGGCGTGCGGTATATCTGCAAGGCATCCACAATGACTTCCTGCAACAAAAAGGTGATGCGCGTTATGGCCGTGTCGTTGACATCAGTGCGCATCGCGGCATGATTACCGACCGCTACGGCGAACCGCTCGCCATCAGCACACCGGTGGAATCCATCTGGGCCATTCCGCAGGATGTGGAGGCAACGCCGCAACAGGTGAAACAGCTGGCGCAGATTCTGGGCATGAATATCGAGGAAGTAAAAAACCGCCTGTTTGATACCAGCCGCGACTTCACTTATCTCAAGCGCCAACTTCCCCCCGAGCAGGCGGAAAAAATCGTAAGGCTGGGTGTGCCGGGTGTGTCGTTGCACCGCGAGTACCGCCGTTATTATCCTGATGCGGAGGTGACCGCGCATCTGCTGGGCTTCACCGATGTGGACGACAACGGCCAGGAAGGTATCGAGCTGGTATTGCAGGAACAGCTTGGCGGCAAGGCCGGCAGCGAGCGTGTCATCAAGGACCGGCGCGGGCATATCGTCGAAGACGTGGCCAGCATACGTGCACCCAAACCGGGCAGCAATATGGCGCTGAGCCTCGACAGCAAGATGCAGTATCTGGCCTATCGCGAAGTCAAGCTGGCGGTCGAGCAGCATCACGCCAAATCGGGTTCCATCGTGGTGCTGGATGCAAAAAGCGGCGAAGTGCTGGCCTTGGCCAATTGGCCGAGTTACAACTCCAACAACCGCGCCAAGGTCGAACTCAAGGCGATGCGCAACCATGCAGTGACCGACCTGTTCGAGCCTGGTTCCACCATGAAGCCGTTTACCGTGGCTGCTGCACTGGAGGCAGGCAAAATGACGCCGGAAACCGTTATCAATACCGAGGGTGGCGTATACACCGTCGGTGGACGCAAGATCCATGACACGCACCCGGAGTCGGCGCTCACCGTGGCGCAGGTGATCCAGAAGTCCAGCAATGTGGGCGCGGCCAAGATCGCGTTATCGCTGCCGCCGGAAACCTTCTGGCACAGCCTGAGAGAAACCGGCTTCGGCACACAAACCGGAAGCGCATTCCCCGGCGAAGCGGCGGGCAAGCTGCGTGATTACAAGCGATGGCAGCCCATCGAGCAGGCCACCATGTCGTATGGAAACGGCATTTCGGTCAACCTGCTGCAACTGGCGCGTGCCTACACCGTGTTTGCCAATGACGGCGACCTGAAAGCGGTGACGCTGCTCAAGCAGGATGTGCCAGGCACCGGCAAAAAAGTGTATTCCCAGGCCACGGCGCTTGCGGTGCGCGACATGCTGGAACTGGTGGTCAAACCCGGCGGCACCGCGCCGCTGGCGCAGATCAACGGCTACCGCGTGGCAGGCAAGACCGGCACGGCGCACAAACTGGAAGGCGGGCATTACGTCAACCGCTATGTCGCTTCGTTTGTCGGGCTGGCGCCCGCATCCAGCCCGCGCCTGATTGTGGCGGTGATGATAGATGAACCGGGCGGCGCGCAATATTACGGCGGCCAGGTTGCCGCGCCGGTATTCAGCAATGTGATGGGAGCAGCGTTGCGCCTGCTCAATGTGCCCAATGATGCACCCCTCGGCAATGTGTTGATGCCGCCCGCCGACATCGTGAAGGAGGAAGCATGAGCCCTTCCATCTTCCATCCCGAATTACTTTCTTCCCTCGGCGTAAAAATTACACGCCTGGTAACGGACAGCCGTGCAGTAAAGCCGGGTGACACCTTCGTCGCTTATCCGGGCAGCCAGGCCGACGGGCGCCAGTTCATCGCGCAGGCGATTGCGAATGGCGCCAACGCGGTAATCTACGAAAAGCTTGTGTCCGGGCAGCCGCGGGAGGCACACGGCTTTAGCTGGAACGATGCATGGCAGATTCCCAACCTCGCGGTCGCCGACCTGCGCCATCATGCGGGTGAAATCGCCGATATTATTTACGGCAGCCCTTCCCGGAAACTGTGGATGGTGGGCATCACCGGAACCAATGGCAAAACCTCATGCAGCCACTGGATCGCACAAGTTTTATGCGTATCGAAAAAGAAAACCGCATTGCTCGGCACATTGGGCAATGGTTTCCCTGAAAACTTGCAGCCCACGCTGAACACCACGCCGGATGCCATTAGCCTGCATGGCTTGCTGGCCGATTATCTGGCACAAGGCGCGCAGGCGGCGGCGATGGAAGTTTCCTCCCATGCCCTGGAACAGGGGCGTGTGAACGGCGTCAAATACGACGTGGCACTGCTTACCAATCTCAGCCGCGACCATCTCGACTATCACGGCAACATGAGCAGCTATGCGGCGGCCAAGCGCCGTTTGTTCGACTGGCAACAACTCAAATACGTCGTGCTCAATCTGGATGATGCATTCGGTGTTGAACTGGCCGAGCAGCTAAAAAGTACGGAAATGGAAGTGGTAGGTTACGGCCTCGGTGACGCCGCACTGGCAACCGCCGAGCGCCTCGGCCTGCGCATGGTATATGGCGGCAACTTGCGCATGGATGCGCAGGGCTTCACCCTGCAAATACATTCAAGCTGGGGCGGCGCACCGCTGCACAGCGCGCTGGTTGGGCGCTTCAATGCCGCCAATCTGCTCGGGGTGCTGGCCGTGTTGCTGGTGAGCGGGGTGGCGCTGACCGATGCACTGCGCGAGTTGGCGCGAGTGCAACCGGTGCCCGGACGCATGCAGGCCTTCGGTGGCGGCGACCGTCCTGCGGTGGTGGTGGATTACGCGCATACGCCGGACGCATTGGAAAAAGTGTTGCAATCCTTGCGCGAAGTGGCGGGGGCCAGCGGTGGGAAACTGATTTGCGTATTCGGCTGCGGCGGCGACCGCGATCGCGGCAAGCGCCCCATGATGGGCACCGTGGCAGCCAAGCTGGCGGACATCTGCGTCGTCACCAGCGACAACCCGCGCAGCGAGAATCCGCACGACATCATTGCCGCCATCGCATCCGGCATGAGCGGCACACATCAAACTATCGAAGACCGTGGCGAGGCCATCACGCGGGCAATAGGTTGCGCCCGCATGATGGACACCGTGCTGGTGGCAGGCAAAGGGCACGAGGATTATCAGGAAATTAACGGCGTGAAATATCCATTCAGCGATGCCGGCGTGGTGCAGCGCGCATTGGCCTCATGGCCCCTTCCACAGGCTCAGGACATGCGGGGGACAAAAATATGATGCTGCTGTCGCAAGCCGCGCAGGTATTGGGTGGCAAGCTTGTCGGCCAAGACGTGATGTTTACCGCCGTATCCAGCGACAGCCGCACCATTGCCGCAGGCGACCTGTTCGTGGCGCTGCAAGGAGAAAATTTCGACGGCGCGGCATTCGTCTCCGACGCCCTCCAATCTGGGGCTGTGGCCGCATTAGTCAACGCAGATAGCCACAAGGAACATGGCTCGACTCTCGATCCCCGATCCTCAATCCTGCTCGTAGAAGATACGCGTCTGGCTCTGGGCCGCTTGGCGGCGCACTGGCGCGCACAATTTGCCATCCCCGTCTTGGCAATAACCGGCAGCAACGGCAAGACTACGGTGAAGGAAATGCTTGCTTCCATTCTGCGTGAAGCGGCAGGAAGTGCAGACGCAGTCCTGGCAACCGCTGGCAATCTGAATAACGACATCGGCGTGCCGCTCACCCTGCTTAAGCTGCGCGCCAAACATCGCTATGCGGTGATCGAGATGGGCATGAATCATAGCGGCGAGATCGATTACCTGACGCGGTTGGCACACCCGGATGTGGCCGTCATCAACAACGCGGGCAGCGCGCACCTGGCCGGACTAGGCTCGGTGGAAGCGGTAGCGCGCGCCAAGGGCGAGATTCTGGCGGGACTGCCGGAAAACGGCAGCGCGGTGATCAATGCGGATGATGCGTACGCGCCGCTATGGCGCGAACTGGCAGGCAACCATATGGTGACCGAATTCGGCCTGGAAAGAAATGTGGCGGTGCACGCGCAATGGAGTCCGCAGAATCATGGCGCGCACATCGGAGTGGATACGCCACAAGGAAATTTCAGCGCAAACTTACAAGTGCCTGGAGTGCACAACGTACGCAATGCCTTGGCCGCCACCGCAGCAGCGCTGACGCTGCATGTGGCCTTGCCTGTCATCGCGGCAGGGCTGGAAAAATTCCCAGGCGTGGCCGGACGCTTGCAGCGCAAGGCTGCGCTGCACGGTGCGGTGCTGATAGACGACAGCTACAACGCCAACCCCGCCTCGCTGCATGCGGCGCTCAGGGTGCTGGTGCAGGCCGACAGGAAAAAAATCCTGGTGCTGGGCGACATGGGCGAACTGGGCGCCGACGCGGTGCGCCTGCATGGCGAGATCGGCGCGGAGGCTCGTCGCCTCGGGGTAAACAAGTTGCTGGCGCTAGGTAAATTGACCGCCCATGCGGCGCATGAATTCGGGGCGGGTGCACGCCACTTCGAGCGCATCGAAGACCTGCTCGCCACGCTGGACAAGGAGCTGGATGCAGACAGCACGGTACTGGTAAAAGGTTCGCGCTTCATGCGCATGGAGCGGGTGGTCGCCCACTGCGTGTGCGAGGAGAAGGGAGAAGAGGGAAGGGAGAAGGGTGAAAACCGCACCCAAAACCCTTCCCCCTTCCCCTTTCCCTCTTCCCCACAAAAGGAGCACTGCTAGATGTTACTGGCTCTCTCCCAATGGCTGGCGCAGGATATCAGGACTTTCAACGTGTTCGGTTACATCACGTTGCGCACCGTGCTGGCCGCGATGACCGCGCTGTTCATCTCCTTCATGGTGGGTCCGGCGATGATCCGCAAACTGACCGCCTACAAGATCGGCCAGGCGGTGCGCGATGACGGCCCGCAGACCCACCTGGTCAAAGCTGGCACGCCAACCATGGGCGGCGCGCTGATCCTGACCTCGATAGCCATCACCACACTGCTGTGGAGCGACCTCGGCAACCCGTATGTGTGGCTGGTGCTGATTACCACGTTGTGCTTCGGCGCCATCGGCTGGGTGGACGATTACCGCAAGGTGGTGCATCGCAATCCCAAGGGCCTGTCGGCCAAGGCCAAGATGTTCTGGCAATCCCTCATCGCGCTGGTCGTTGCGACGTACCTGTGGCGCCACTCCAGCCTGCCCGCGCATACCGAACTGATCGTGCCCTTCTTCAAGCTGCTGGTGTTTCCGTTGACGGCATTCACTTTTATAGCACTCGCCTATCTGGTCATCGTCGGCAGCAGCAACGCGGTGAACCTGACCGATGGCCTGGATGGGCTGGCGATCATGCCCACCGTGATGGTGAGCAGCGCACTGGCGATCTTCGCCTATGTCGCCGGCCATGCAGTATTCGCCAAATATCTTGGTGTGCCGCATGTTCCTGGCGCGGGCGAGCTGGCGGTGTTCTGTGGCGCGATCTCCGGTGCGGGGCTGGCCTTCCTGTGGTTTAACGCCTATCCGGCAGAGGTGTTCATGGGCGATGTCGGCGCGCTGGCGCTGGGTGCGGCGCTCGGCACGGTGGCCGTGGTTGTGCGCCAGGAACTGGTGCTGTTCATCATGGGCGGCGTGTTCGTGGTCGAGGCGGTGTCGGTGATGTTGCAGGTGTCCTACTTCAAATACACCAAGAAAGTTTACGGACAAGGCAAGCGCATCCTGCTGATGGCGCCGCTGCACCACCACTTCGAACAAAAGGGCTGGAAAGAGACACAAGTGGTCGTGAGGTTCTGGATTATTACGATGTTGCTGGTGTTGCTGGGATTGGCGACTTTGAAACTCAGATGATGGAACTGGCTGACAAACATGTACTGGTACTCGGTCTCGGGGAGACCGGGCGGTCGCTTGTACGCTGGCTCAGCGCACAGGGCGCGCGCGTGCGCGCTGCCGATAGCCGCAATTTCCCGCCGGCGCTGGAGGCATTGCGCGCGCAGTTTCCGCAGGTGGAATTACGCTGCGGCGCATTCCACAGCGAATTACTCGATGGCATCGAACTGATCGCCATCAGCCCCGGCGTGCCATTGCGCGACCCGCTGGTAGTGCGCGCGGTAGCGCGCGGCATTCCGGTGGTGGGCGACATCGAGCTGTTCGCGCAACAACTCGGCCCTCATTCCTCAACCCTCGCTCCTCGCATCATTGCCATTACCGGCGCCAACGGCAAGACTACGGTGACCAGCATGGTCGGCGCGATGTGCCGTGCGGCGGGGCTGGATACCGAAGTGGCCGGCAATATTTCACCTGCCATACTGGATGTTGTGCTGGAGCGCCAGGGCCGGCAGCCCGATGTGTGGGTGCTGGAACTTTCCAGCTTCCAGTTGGAGACAACCGCCTCGCTCAGCGCCGATGCGGCGACGGTGCTCAACATCAGCGAAGATCACCTGGATCGTTATACCGGCATGCGCGAATACATCGCCGCCAAGGCGCGCATCTTCCGCAGCAACAGGCAGGAAGCAGGCGTGCAGGTGCTCAATCGCGACGACCCCGATAGCACGGGCATGGCGCTGCCGGGGCGCATGCAGATTACTTTCGGGTTGACCCCTCCCCCACCCGCCAGCGCTGACTGGGGTATCGAACGTGAAAACGGAAAGGTCTGGCTGGTTCATGGGCAGAAGCGCGTGCTTAATGCGGAAGAATTGCAGGTGGCCGGGCTGCACAATATAGCGAATGCGCTCGCTGCACTGGCGCTCTGCCGCGCCGTCGGCCTGCCCCTGGAACCCCTGCTGGAGGGATTGCGCGCCTTCAAGGGATTGCCGCACCGCGTGGAGCGGGTAGCGGAAATGAATGGGGTCACTTACTACGACGATTCCAAGGGCACCAATGTCGGCGCTACTGTGGCGGCACTGCAAGGCTTGGGGCGGCCCACCGTATTGATCGCGGGCGGCGAAGGCAAGGGGCAGAATTTTTCGCCGCTCAACACGACAGTGTCAGAACATGCGCGCGCCGTGGTGCTGATCGGGCGCGACGCAAGCCTGATCGCGACGGCGCTGGAGGGTTGCGGAGTTCCTTTGATACTTGCACCCGATATGGCTGCCGCAGTACAACAAAGCGCCGCGCTGGCGCAGCCGGGTGATGCGGTATTGCTGTCGCCTGCCTGCGCCAGCTTCGATATGTTCCGCAATTATGAGCATCGCGCCGAGGTGTTTGTTGCCGCAGTGCGCGCGCTACAGGTGGAGGTGGCATGCGCGCCGCAAGCCTGAACGTTCCCCGCCAAACGCTGGCGGAATACGACGAAATGCTGGTGTGGATCGTGCTGGCGCTGCTGTCCATCGGACTGGTGATGGTGTATTCGGCATCGATTGCCACCGCCGAGGAGAGCAAGTTCACCGGCTATCACCCCGCGTATTACCTGATCCGGCACAGCCTGTTTATTTTTATCGGCATCGTGGCCGGGGTGGCGGCATTTCAGGTGCCGGTACAGAGCTGGCAGAAGCTGGCGCCGTACTTATTCCTGCTTGGGGTTGCCTTGCTGGTGCTGGTGCTGATTCCCGGCGTGGGCCGCGCGGTGAATGGCAGCCGCCGCTGGCTGTCGCTGTTTGTCATCAACCTGCAGCCGTCCGAGCTGATGAAACTGTTCGCCGTGCTGTATGCCGCCGATTACACGGTGCGCAAGGGCAGCGTCAAACACACCTTCCAGAAGGCTTTCCTGCCGATGTTTGCGGTGATGACGCTGGTAGGTTCGCTGCTGCTGCTGGAGCCGGACATGGGCGCATTCGTGGTGATTTGCGCGATTGCGTTGTGCACCTTATGGCTGGGCGGCTTCAATCTCAAGGTGTTCGGCGGTCTGATGATCGCCCTGCCGCTGGCATTCGCCGCGCTGATCATTTCCTCGCCCTACCGCATGCAGCGCATCACCGGCTTCATGGATCCTTGGGCCGACCCGCTCGGCAAAGGCTACCAGTTGAGCCATGCGCTGATCGCATTTGGGCGGGGCGAATGGTTTGGCGTGGGGCTGGGCGCCAGTGTGGAAAAGTTGTTCTACCTGCCGGAAGCGCACACCGACTTCCTGCTCGCGGTCATCGCCGAAGAACTCGGTTTCGCCGGGGTGTGCGCGGTCATTATTTTATTTGCCGGGCTGCTCATCCGAGCCTTCGCCATCGGGCGCCAGGCCGCATTTTTAGACCGCCAGTTTGCCGCGCTGCTGGCGCAAGGCATCGCGGTATGGCTGGGTGTGCAGGCGATGATCAACAGCGGCGTGAACATGGGAGTGCTGCCCACCAAGGGCCTGACCCTGCCCTTTCTCAGCTTCGGCGGCAGCGGCGTGGTGGCGAACTGCATCGCGGCGGCGATCCTGCTGCGGATTGATTGGGAAAATCGCCGGATGATGCGAGGCCAACCGATATGACTTTAATTCTCATAACAATGAGTGATGCAAAGCTTCATCATCCGGCGATTTCGGCGCAGGCTAACTTGCCAAGGCAAGTTAAGCCCCAACGGGGCGGCCATAGCCAAAAC
>JAQTOM010000006.1:22891-26036 GCA_028713345.1 Gallionellaceae bacterium
TTTGGTTCCGACATAACGCGCACAAAACGCGCATTAGTCTCCACCGAAAATGTGCCCGGTGTGGAGTTATTCCATGTCTAGGTCGATTTTAATTATGGCCGGAGGAACCGGTGGGCACATTTTTCCGGCACTGGCAGTAGCCGATGTGTTGCGTACACGGGGCTGGCAGATCACATGGATGGGAGCGCCCAACAGCATGGAGGCCGAGCTGGTACCCAGGCATGGCTACCAGATGGCATGGGTACGCTTCTCCGGGCTGCGCGGCAAGGGTCTGCTGCGCAAGTTGCTGCTGCCGCTGAACCTGCTGCTGGCACTGTGGCAGAGCGCGGCGGTGTTGCTGGGCAAACGTCCCGATGTGGTGCTGGGCATGGGCGGTTACATCACCTTCCCCGGTGGGGTCATGGCCGCTTTGTTGCGCCGTCCCTTGCTGATCCACGAACAGAATTCCATCGCCGGACTGAGCAACAAGGTGCTGGCACGTCTGGCCGCACGCGTGTTGAGCGGTTTTCCGCAGGTATTGCCAAGTGCCGAGTGGTGCGGCAACCCGGTGCGCGACAGCATCGCGGCATTGCCCGAGCCGCAGGCGCGTTATGCCGCGCGCAACGGCGCATTGAATGTGCTGGTGGTGGGTGGCAGCCTGGGCGCGAAGGCAATCAACGAATGCGTACCGCAGGCGCTGGCCTTGCTGGCGCAGGCCGTGCGTCCCAACGGGCAAGCCCGTTTCCCTCACCCCGGCCCTCTCCCGGAGGGAGAGGGGGATAAGGGCTCGCTGTGCGAGAACCTGTTCAACGTGGTTCACCAGACCGGCAAGCAGCATTTCGAGATGGTGCGGACGGCCTATCAGCAAGCGGGCGTGAACGCCGAGATCAAACCATTTCTGGAAGACATGGCGCACTACTATGCGCAGGCCGATGTGGTGATCTGCCGCGCCGGGGCGCTGACTATCGCCGAACTGGCAGCGGCAGGTGTGGCCAGCATTCTGGTGCCCTTCCCGTTCGCGGTGGACGACCACCAGACCGGCAATGCGCGTTTCCTGAGCGAGCGCGGCGCGGCGATTTTATTGCCACAAAGTGAATTGACGCCACGGCATCTGGCGGATTTGTTACAAGACTTGAACAGAGCGCGCACATTGGTCATGGCGCAGGCTGCACGCGCAGTTGCGCAACCGGCGGCGGCGCAGCGCGTGGCCGAAGTTTGCATGGAGTTGGCGGCAACATGAAGCACAAAGTCAAACATATCCACTTCGTCGGCATCGGCGGTTCGGGCATGAACGGCATTGCCGAAGTGCTGCTCAATCTGGGTTATCAGGTGAGCGGCTCGGACCTGGCCGACAATGCGGTCACGCAGCGCCTGCAGCAACTTGGTGCGACAATATACATTGGCCACGCCGAAAATAATCTGGTCAACACCGATGCCGTGGTGGTGTCCACTGCGGTGAGCAGCGACAACCCTGAAGTGGCGGCGGCGCGCGCGCGCAAGATTCCGGTGGTGCCGCGCGCCATGATGCTGGCGGAACTGATGCGGCTGCGCCAGGGCATCGCGGTGGCCGGGACGCACGGCAAGACCACGACCACCAGCCTGACCGCCAGCGTGCTGGCCAAGGGAGGATTCGATCCGACTTTCGTGATCGGCGGCAGGCTCAACAGCAGCGGCACCAACGCCAAGCTGGGCACGGGCGAATTCATCGTGGTGGAAGCCGATGAGTCGGATGCTTCCTTCCTGTACCTGCTGCCGATTCTGGCGGTGATCACCAACATAGATGCCGACCACATGGAAACCTACGGCCACGATTTCGCCAGGCTCAAGCAGGCATTCGTGGATTTCGTCGAGCACCTGCCGTTCTATGGCATGGCTATGCTGTGCGTGGACGATGCCAACGTGCGCGACATCCTGCCCGCCATCACCAAGCCGGTCACCACTTACGGATTTGCCGAAGGCGCGCAAATACGCGCGGTGAATGTGCGCCATGAGGATGGCAAGATGCGCTTCACCGCCCTGTGCCGCCAGAACGGTACGCCGCGCGACCTGGACATCGCACTCAATCTTGCCGGTTTGCACAACGTGCAGAATGCGCTGGCGGCGATTGCCGTTGGGCTGGAAGTCGGCGTGGCGGATGCGGCCATCGTCAGCGCACTGGCTGAATTCGAAGGCGTGGGGCGGCGCTTCCAGCGCTATGGCGAGATTCCTCTGGCTAGCGGCGGCAGCTTTACTTTGATCGACGACTACGGCCATCACCCGGCAGAGATGGCTGCCACACTGGCCGCGGCACGCGGCGCATTTCCGGGGCGAAGGCTGGTGCTGGCATTCCAGCCGCATCGCTACACGCGCACGCGCGATCTGTTCGAGGATTTTGTCAAGGTGCTGGGCGAAGTGAATGCGCTGTTGCTGGCGGAAGTGTATGCCGCAGGCGAGGCACCCATCGTGGCGGCGGACGGGCGCACCCTGATGCACGCGGTGCGCGTAGCCGGGCAAGGTGAAGCGGTGTTTGTCGAGAAGATACAGGATATGCCGCAAGCCATCCTGAACATGGCACAAGCCAATGATGTGGTGCTGACCATGGGTGCGGGCTCGATTGGCGGCGTACCTGCAATGCTGAAAAACATGGCAGCGGGTAAGAAATGAACATGAACGAGCCGAAAAAATTTGTCAGCCCCCTCCCCAGCCCTCCCCCAAAGGGGGATGGGGACAAGGTCTTGCTGTGCGAAGATCACAATAATGGTTTGCGCGGAACGTTGCGTCACAACGTGGACATGCGCCGCCATACCAGTTGGCGCACGGGCGGCTGCGCCGAGCGCGTCTACCGGCCAGCCGACCTGGCCGACCTCGCAGCATTCCTGCGCACGCTGCCAGCACAGGAGCCGCTGCTTGCGGTTGGCCTGGGCAGCAACCTGCTGGTGCGCGACGGCGGCCTGCACGGCACGGTGCTGCTGCTGCATGCTGCACTGAACGAGTTGCGCATCGAAGCGGATGGATTGGTTTATGTGCAGGCCGGTGTGGCAGGTGCGAAGCTGGCGCGCTTTGCGGCGCTGCACAATCTGTGTAGCGCGGAATTTTTCGCCGGGATACCCGGCACGGTGGGCGGCATGCTGGCGATGAATGCGGGCTGCTACGGCAGTACAACATGGGATGTGGTGGCACGGGTGCA
>JAQTOM010000006.1:26136-50907 GCA_028713345.1 Gallionellaceae bacterium
TTGCGGCGCTGCACAATCTGTGTAGCGCGGAATTTTTCGCCGGGATACCCGGCACGGTGGGCGGCATGCTGGCGATGAATGCGGGCTGCTACGGCAGTACAACATGGGATGTGGTGGCACGGGTGCAAGTGATGACACGGAGTGGCGAGTTGATAGAACGCGCACCGGGTGAGTACGAGGTTGGGTATCGGCATGTGACTTTAAAGGAGATGGGGGAAGGGAGTCCCCGCAAGGGGGAGGCCGACGGGTCCCCAACGGCTTCGCCGTTACCCGTTCGCACATGGGAGAAGGGTAAAAACCTTGGGGCCGATGGTGTCACCCTTCCCTCTGATGAAACCTCTAGCCATTCGACTAGGCGAGCACACAACGCTCGCCAAGTCGCTGGTTATTCCCTCTTCCCCCTTCCCCAAGAGTTTTTCGTGGGCGCCTGGCTGCGCCTGCCCGCAGGCGACGGCTCGGTGGCGCGCGGGAAGATCAAGGAACTGCTGACCAGGCGCATTGCCAGCCAGCCGCTGAATCTGCCGAATGCCGGTTCAGTATTCCGCAATCCGCCGGGCGACTATGCGGCGCGATTGATCGAGCAATGCATGCTGAAAGGCCGCCAGATTGGCGGGGCGCGCGTATCGGAGAAACACGCCAATTTTATTGTGAATATGGGCGATGCCACGGCAGCGGATATCGAGAGTTTGATCAACGAGGTGCAAGCGATGGTGCTGCAAAAGATCGGCATCGAGCTGCACCCTGAAGTACGAATTGTGGGCGAGGCGGCAGAATGAAAAACTTTGGAAAAGTCGCGGTATTGATGGGTGGCAGCTCCGCCGAGCGCGAGGTGTCACTCAAGAGCGGCGCGGCAGTTCTGGCCGCCTTGCGGAAAAGCAACGTGGATGCGCATGCGTTCGACCCCGCCGCGCAGGACATACACGCGCTGCTGGATGAGGGCTACCAGCGCGCCTTCATCGCGCTGCACGGGCGCTTCGGTGAAGACGGCACGGTGCAGGGCGCACTCGAACTGATGGGCATTCCCTACACCGGAAGCGGTGTGCTGGCCAGCGCACTGGCGATGGATAAGTGGCGCAGCAAGCTGGTGTGGCAGGCAGCGGGACTGCCGATCCCGGAATATGAATTGCTGACTGCAGACAGCGATTTCGCCGCGATTGCGGCACGCCTGGGATTGCCGCTGTTCGTCAAGCCGGCCAACGAAGGCTCCAGCGTGGGCATCACCAAAGTAAAGCAGGCAAGCGAGTTGCGCGCGGCATACGAGGAAGCGGCGAGGCACGACAAGCTGGTGCTTGTGGAGGAGTTTGTCGGCGGCGGCGAATATACCGCCGCGATACTGGGCGGACAGGCGCTGCCGGTAATCAAGATCGAACCGGCCAACGAGTTTTACGATTACGAGGCGAAATATTTGCGCGACGATACGCGCTACCTGTGCCCCTCCGGTTTGCCGCAAGGAAAGGAAGAGGAGATGCAGCATCTGGCACAACTGGCATTCGCCTTGATCGGCGGGATGGGCTGGGGACGAGTGGATTTCCTGATGGGCGAGGCAGGCAAGCCCTATCTGCTGGAAATCAACACCTCGCCCGGCATGACCGACCATAGCCTGGTGCCGATGGCGGCGCGCCAGGCCGGAATGAGTTTCGAGCAACTGGTGTTACGCATATTGGAGTTGGCCCATGTGGGATAAACCTCATCTGCTGCGCATGATTTCCAGCACCCTGTTCGGCATCAGCTTCGCGCTGGTGTTGTATGGCGCATTGCACTACACCTTGCGTCTGCCGGTGTTTCCGCTACGTGCGTTGCAATTGAGTGCCGCGCCGCAGCGGGTAGATACCGCGCAGATCGAGGCAGTGGTGCGCAATGAATTGCGCGGTAATTTTTTTACCGTTGACCTGGAAAGCACGCGGCATGCTTTCGAGAAGCTGCCCTGGGTGCGCAAGGTAAGCGTGCGGCGTCATTTTCCGTGGCGGCTGGAAGTCAGCCTGGAAGAACATGTGGCACTGGCGCACTGGAACGGCACGGAACTGATTAACACGCACGGCGAAATATTCACAGCCTCGTCAAATCAAGTGTTGCCAAAATTTTTTGGGCAGCCCGATAGCGCAGCCGAGGTAACGCAAACGTATAAGACGTTCGGTGAGCAGCTTGCACCGCTCCACCAGGAAATAGCGCAGATCAGCCTGTCGCCGCGCCACGCCTGGCAATTACGCCTGGGCAGCGGCATGGTGCTGGAGCTGGGACATGAGCAACCGCAACAGCGCTTGGCGCGCTTCGTGGCGGTGTATCCGTACAGCATGGCACCCATGCAGCGTACGGTGAGCTATGTGGATTTGCGTTATCAGAATGGCTTCGCCGCTTATTTGCCGGGTTACACGGCGGGGAAAAATAAACAGGGTTGATTCAATTGGGTTGTGGCATCGGAGTAATGCTAATGAGCAAAAACAGGGAAACCAAGAATTTGATCGTCGGGCTGGACATCGGCACTTCCAAGATCGTGGCCGTCGTCGGCGAAATCAAGCCGGAGGGGACGCTGGAAGTAATCGGCGTGGGAATGCATGAGTCCTCCGGCATGAAAAAAGGCATGGTGGTGAACATCGACGCAACCGTGACCGCGATCCAGCGCGCGTTGGGCGATGCCGAACTGATGGCCGACTGCAAAATACGCGAGGTCTATACCGGCATCGCGGGCAGCCACATCAAGAGCTCCAACGCCAATGGCATGGTCAAGATCAAGGACAATGAAGTGGCGCAGGCCGACATCGACCGCGTGATAGAAACCGCCAGCTCGATCAGCCTGCCCGCCGACCAGCAGACACTGCATATCCTGGAGCAGGAATTCAGCATTGACGGACAGGGCGGCATCAAGAAACCGCTCGGCATGAGCGGCAAGCGCCTGGAAGTGGAAGTGCATATCGTTACCGGCGCGGTGGCGGCGGCGCAAAACATCATGAAGTGCATACACCGTTGCGGCCTGGAAGTACCGCAAATGATCCTGCAACCGCTGGCGTCGAGCAAGGCGGTGCTGGCCGACGATGAAAAGGACCTGGGCGTATGCCTGGTGGACATTGGCGGCGGCACGACCGATGTGGCCATTTTTACCGGCGGCGCAATCCGCCATACCGCCGTGATTCCCATCGCGGGCGACCAGATCACCAACGATATTGCGATGGCCTTGCGCACTCCGACCAAGGATGCGGAGGATATCAAGATCAAATACGGCTGCGCCTTGCGCCAACTGGCCGACGGGGGCGATATCGAGGTGCCCGGTGTGGGCGACCGGGGTGCGCGCATGCTGTCGCGCCAGACCCTGGCGGAGGTTATCGAGCCGCGCGTGGAAGAGTTGTATTCGCTGGTGCAAGCCGAATTGCGCCGCAGCGGCTTCGAGGACTTGCTGTCCTCCGGCATCGTGATTACCGGCGGCAGCAGCGCCATGCACGGCATGGTGGACCTGGGCGAGGAAATATTCCATATGCCGGTGCGCCTGGGGTTGCCGCATTATGTGGGCGGCTTGTCGGATGTGGTGAAGACGCCGCGTTTTTCCACAGGTGTCGGATTGCTGCTGTATGGGCTGGAGCGGCACCAGCATAACCAGACAGCGCGCATGCAGTCGGGTTCATTCAGGAATGTGCTGGACAGGATGAAGGCGTGGTTTCAGGGTAATTTTTAAGGGTTCGGTTATTAAGTTTGTCTCAGGTCTCAGGGTGCTGGTTTGTAATTTACTTAAGGAGAAAATAATGAAATTCGAAATCATGGATGCACAACTTCAGGATGCGGTGATCAAGGTCATTGGCGTAGGAGGCTGCGGTGGAAATGCGGTGGATCACATGATCGAGCAAGGGGTGCAGGGTGTGGAATTCATCGCCATCAACACCGATGCCCAGGCGCTCAAGCGCAACAAGGCAAGCACCCAGTTGCAGATCGGCGCCACGATTACCAAGGGGCTGGGGGCGGGTGCGGTGCCTGATGTCGGGCGCGCCGCCGCCGAG
This sequence comes from Gallionellaceae bacterium, assembly GCA_028713345.1. GTDB lineage: Bacteria > Pseudomonadota > Gammaproteobacteria > Burkholderiales > Gallionellaceae > JAQTOM01. Next base: position 30,120 of record JAQTOM010000006.1, read on the forward strand.
GAAGACCGTGCGCGCATTGCCGAATTGGTTCAGGGTGCCAACATGGTGTTCATCACCGCCGGCATGGGCGGCGGCACCGGCACCGGCGCCGCGCCAGTGGTGGCACAGGTGGCAAGGGAAATGGATATACTCACCGTGGCCGTGGTGACCAAGCCTTTTGCCCACGAGGGCAAGCGTACGCGGCTGGCGCAGGCCGGCATCGAGGCACTGTCCGAATACGTGGATTCGCTGATCATCGTACCGAACGAAAAACTGATGACCGTGCTGGGGGAGGACACCACCCTGCTGGATGCATTCCGCTCCTCCAACGGCGTGTTGCAGGGCGCAGTGGCAGGCATTGCCGAGGTGATCAACGTGCCCGGCCTGGTGAACGTGGACTTCGCCGACGTGCGCACGCTGATGTCGGAAAACGGCATGGCGATGATGGGTTCGGCCACTGCTTCCGGGTCGGAGCGCGCCAAGCTTGCGGCGGAACGCGCCATGTCCAGCCCGCTGCTGGAAGACGTGGATCTGGCGGGTGCGCGCGGCGTGCTGGTAAACATCAGCTCCAATTGCAGCCTCACGCTGAAGGAATACAGGGAAGTCACCAACAGCGTGCAGTTCGCCATCGAAGATGCCACGGTAATCGTCGGCTCGGTGTTCGACGAAGGCATGGGTGACGATCTGCGCGTAACCATCGTGGCGACGGGTCTCGGCTCACCGGTGGAGCGCAAGCAGTCAAAACCCGTGCTGGCCTATGAAGAGCAAAAGCGCACCGGCACGCATGATGAACCCATGTCCGCAATCAATTACAGCGAGCTTGATAAACCGGCAGTAATGCGCAGTGGCCGCCACCGTGAAGCGATCGAGGCAATGCGGCAGTCCGGTGTCGATACGCTGGACATCCCATCCTTCCTGCGCAAACAGGCTGACTAGCGCCAACTGTCGTGCGCCATGCGCACGACAGTTGGGCTACGTCCGGATGGGCGGACGTGATAAAATGCGCTCCTGATTGATTGGATGAGATGCAACATGGTCAAGCAACGCACATTGAAAAACCCGGTGCATGCGACTGGGGTCGGGCTGCATACCGGCGAGAGGGTCGACCTGACCTTGCGCCCTGCGCCCGCCAACAACGGCATCGTGTTCCGCCGCGTGGATATGGTTCCGGCAGCGGAGATTCGTGCCGAGGCGCATGCGGTGCATGACACACGCCTGTCCACCTGCATGGAGGCAAATGGCGCGCGCGTGGCCACCATCGAGCACCTGATGTCCGCTTTCGCGGGGCTGGGCATAGACAATGCCTACGCCGACCTGAGCAGCGCGGAAGTCCCCATCATGGACGGCAGTGCCGGAACATTCATCTTTCTGCTGCAATCCGCAGGCATTGTCGAGCAACCTGCGGCAAAGAAATTCATCCGTATCAAGAAAACCGTGGAGATCAGGGACGGCGACAAGTGGGTGCGCTTCGAACCGTTCAACGGCTATAAGTTAAACTTCACCATCAATTTTGCCCACCCGGTGTTTGCCACATCCAGACAGGATGTGACGATAGACCTGGGCGAGCATTCCTACATCAGGGAAATAAGCCGCGCCCGCACCTTCGGCTTCATGCATGACGTGGAAAACATGCGTGCGCAGGGATTGGCGCTGGGCGGCAACCTGGATAACGCCATCGTGATGGACGAATACCGCGTCATCAACCCGGACGGCCTGCGCTTTGAGGATGAATTCGTCAAACACAAGGTACTGGACGCCATCGGTGATTTATACCTGCTCGGGCATCCACTGATCGGCGCGTTCTCCGGTTACAAATCCGGCCACGCCCTCAACAATGCCCTGCTGCGCGCCTTGCTGGCCGATGAGCAGGCATGGGAATTCGTTACTTTCGGCAAGGCCGAAGAGGCTCCCGCTTTCCTGCGCTTGCAGTTGCAGGCGGCATAGTTCCTTCCCACTGCGGGAAGGAGGCATAAAAACCTTAGAGATTCCCCCAATGTTTGTATTGCGCCTGCTGCTCATCCTGACTGCCTTATCCATCGTCATAACCGGCGGGTTGTACGTGTTTACCCGCAATCGCCGTTATCTCAACCTGACCGTGCAGACCGTACGTTTCGTGGTATTTGCGCTAATTATATTTTTTGTGCTGTTTGTGCTGGAGAGATATGTGCTGGCGGGATGGAGAATTTTAATGTAATCCAGCATTAGCTTCACTCGCCTCGTGAATTCAAAAATACGCCGTTTATCCTAAAAGTCGCAGTTGGTGAAGAATGTTATGACATTCAGGTGGGTTATGTGGCTGGTGCAGGTGCGAATTTGTTCGCGCCTGCACCAGCCAGCTTTTTAGGTTTATATTAGCCGGAAATCAGCAGCCTGGTCAGCTACCCTGCACAGCCAGCGTGCCAGACCGCCCTGCGATTTCACCCGTCACGACCTCATGGCGCGGCAGTGCGCCATTCAATCCTTCCAGGTATTGCCGCAGGGATACCAGTTCGTATCCCTGCGCCTTCCAGCCAGCCAGCAATTGCTCGAATACCGGCAGCAACTTGCCGCCTTCCAGTTCGGCATGCAAGGTATATACATGTCCGCAGCACCCGCAAGGGGTACGCCGGTGGGTGCCCAGCTGCTGCGCAGCGACCCCTCCGCAGGCAGGCGGATCTTCCGTCAGGTGCAGCAGGTATTGCGCCACGGTGTCCGGTGTGATGCCGTCGCGCCCGATGAGCTCGTCCAGCGTGGGCAATGTGGTGGGCAGTTGCGGACAGGCGATGATTTCCGCGTTCCATGTCGGGATGAATGGATGCGTACCGCGCGTATCGGAACTGTAATCGAAATCCAGACGCTGGGTCAGGCGCAAGGCGTGGCGGTTCATCTGCCAGCCTGCCGCGGCATGAGCCCTGGGCGCCTCGCCAAAAATTTCGGTAAACCGGTCCACCGCGCGCTGCAACTCGCGCCGTGTCCATTCGGCATCCCTGCCCGCGACATGGTCCTGCCAGCGGATGTGGTCGTGACAATGGATACCCACCTCGAAACCCGCATCGCGCACCGCACGCATGATGCCGGCGCAGTTGCGCCCGATGTCCGGCCCCGGCAACAATGTGCCATACAGCAGCGTCTTGATGCCGTAATGCTCCAGCACCGAGGTGCGCGACACCTTGCCCAGAAAACCGGGGCGGAACACACGCCAGATAGCGCGCCCGGTGTGATCGGGGCCGAGCGAGAAAAAAAATGTGGCCTGTGCATTGTGCCGCTTGAGTGTTTCCATCAGGCGCGGCACACCTTCGCGTGTGCCGCGATAGGTGTCCACATCTATCTTGAGGGCGAGTTGTTTCATTTCAGGATTCAGGATTCAGAATTCAGCGACGTAGGGCGTATGCCCCTTGCATCAAGAGTAGGCAAGCCGGATGCGGAATTGACACTGGGCAATCTGCCGCACAACCCAATCATGCGGCGGAACCGCGATGCGTTCCGCCCTACGACTACTGTTTTTTTAGTCCACCAGGCCGCGTGCTTCCGCCACCTGGCTGCGATACGCATCGAAAATTTTGCGCAGCGCATCGGCCATCGAAATAGTCGGCTGCCAGCCGAGTTCCGCGCAGGTGTTGGCAATCTTCGGCACGCGGTTTTGCACGTCCTGATAGCCCTTGCCGTAATAGGCGGCGGAGGTGGTCTCGACCAGTTTTACCTTGTGCAGGGAATCGCGGTATTCAGGATATTCCTCGGCCAGCTTGAGCATCATGGCAGCCAGGTCGCGGATGGAATGGTTGTTGGCCGGGTTGCCGATGTTGTAAATCTTGCCGGAGGCGATGCCATCCTTGTTGGCGATGATTTTCATCAGTGCGTCGATGCCGTCATCAATGTAGGTAAAGGCGCGTTTCTGCTGGCCGCCATCCACCAGGCTGATGTTTTCGCCGCGCACGATATGGCCGAAGAACTGCGTCAATACGCGCGAGCTGCCTTCCTTCGGCGTATGGATGGAATCCAGCCCGGCGCCGATCCAGTTGAACGGGCGGAACAGCGTGAAGTTCAGCCCCTGCTCCATGCCATAGCCCCAGATCACGCGGTCCATCAACTGCTTGGAACAGGAATAAATCCAGCGCGGCTTGTTGATCGGGCCGCAGATCAGTTCTGAATTCTCCGGGTCGAATTCCTCGTCGTGGCACATGCCATACACTTCCGAGGTCGAGGGAAACACCAGATGCTTGTTGTACTTTGCCGCCGCGCGCACGATGGGCAGGTTGGCCTCGAAGTCCAGCTCGAATACGCGCAGCGGTTCCTTGACGTAAGTGGACGGCGTGGCAATCGCCACCAACGGCAGGATCACATCGCACTTGCGGATGTGGTATTCCATCCACTCCTTATTGATGGTGATGTCGCCCTCGAAGAAGTGGAAGCGCGGCTGGTCGAGCAGATCGGTGATGCGCTCGGTATTCATGTCCATGCCATACACTTCCCAATCGGTGGTGGCGAGGATACGATTGGACAAATGGTGGCCGATGAAGCCGTTCACACCCAGGATCAAGACTTTTTTCATTACGATTTCCTCAACAATTAAATTCAAATTTCCCCGCGCCATGCTGCGCGGCAAATTCCCCGGCGCTCATCTCCGCACCATCCAGTTCGAAGCGCACCACGCGCAACACCCCTCTGCCGCAAACCGCATAAGCCTTACCCTCCTTCACGTAGAAAACAGGTTTTTCTCCCGCAACAGTACAGCCTGTCATCAGTGTTTGCAGAATGCGCATGGGCTGTGTCAACTCCACGTCCGGCTTGCCGGACAGTGGATTGCCTGCCTTTGGTATCCCCAGCAACTGCGTGGTCGCGCCCGGATAAGGCGGCGCCACGGCGCGCACCAGGTTGTGTATCGCCTGTGCCGGTTGCGACCAGTCGATGATGCCGTCTTCCGCCTTGCGCCCGCCGAAGTAAGCACCCTTGCTCAAGTCCTGTTTCACCGCCTGCGCCCTGCCCGCCAGCAAGTCCGGCAGGCAATTATTCAGCGCCATCTCAGCAGCCACGGTCACTTTCTGGAACACTTCCAGCGCGGTGTCATCCGGTAGAATCGGCACCGCCTGCTGCGCCACGATGTCGCCGTTGTCCGGCTTCTCCGTCATGTAATGCAGGGTGCTGCCGGTTTCCGTCTCGCCCTTTATTATCGCCCAGTTCACCGGCACGCGGCCACGGTATTTGGGCAGCAGCGAGCCGTGCATGTTGAGCGCGCCGCGTTTCGGAATATCCAGCAACTCGCGCCTGAGCATCTCGCGGTAGTAGAACGAAAAAAAGAAATCCGGCCGCAAGGCGCGAATCTGCTGCACCACTTCCGGCGTGTTCGGGTTGTCCGGCGTGATTACCGGGATGCCGTGCAACGCGGCCAGTTCCGCCACGCTGGCGAACCAGATATTCTCCCTGGGGTTGTCGCGGTGCGTGACCACCAGCGGCACCTCGACGCCGTGCGCGAGCAACACGGAAAGGCAGCGATAGCCGACATTGTGATACGCGAAAACAACGGCGCTACTCATCACGCTTTTCCAGTACCGCTTCCACCAGGTAACGCGGCCTGTGGCGCACCTGCTGGTAAATGCGCCCGATGTATTCACCCAGCAGCCCGATGCCGAACAGCGTGATGCCGATCAGGAAGAAAGCGATGGCGAACAGCGTGAACAGCCCTTCCGCTTCCGGGCCGATCATCAGGCGGCGCACGAACAGGAACACCACGAAGAAACCGGAGAGCAGGGAAATCACAATGCCCAGCATGGAGAACATCTGCAACGGCACCAGCGAGAAGCCGGTCATCAAGTCGAAGTTGAGGCGGATCAGGCTGTACAGCGAATACTTCGATTCTCCCGCCGCGCGCTCGTCATGCCCCACCACCACCTCGGCGGGATTGCGCGCGAAGGAATAGGCCAGCGCCGGAATGAAAGTGTGCACCTCGCGGCAGGAATTGATCGCATCGACGATGCGGCGGTCATAGGCGCGGAACATGCAACCCTGATCGGTCATCTTGATGCGCGTGATGCGCTCGCGCAGTCCGTTCATGGCACGCGAAGCCACATGCCGCCACCAGCTGTCGCTGCGCTGACGGCGGATGGAGCCGACGTAATCATGCCCCTCGTCCATCTTCGCCAGCAGCAGGCCGATGTCCTCCGGCGGGTTCTGCAAGTCGGCATCCAGCGTCACCACGCATTGGCCGCGCGAGTTTTCGAACCCGGCCATGATCGCCATGTGCTGGCCGAAATTGCCGTTGAATAAAATCACCCGCGTCACATCGGGGCGCTTCTGGAACTGCCCGCGCAGGATTGCGGCAGAACGGTCACGGCTGCCGTCATTGATGAATACGATTTCATATTCGACACGGAGCTTGTCCAACGCCGGATACAAACGGTCGAACAGAGCCTGCAAACCCTGTTCTTCATTGTAAACAGGAATGACGACAGAAAGTTGAGGTGTGCCCATGGGGCGGCATTTTACCGCAGAGGGCAAATATCGCGAAATTGGAAACCAGCCGGCAGGAAGTGAATCCGGCGATTACACAAGGCCATGAACATCCCCGGTTCCGTCCCAAACCGGAAAAATTCAAAGCGCTCTCCTCCGGTTCTCATAATACCTTTCCGGGATTCATCATTCCGTGCGGGTCGAATACACGCTTAATGTCGCGCATCAACTCCATCTCCAGCGCACTTTTGTAGCGGCATATTTCCCCGCGCTTGAGCTGGCCCAGCCCGTGCTCGGCACTGATGCTGCCGCCCAGCACGTGCACGATGTCATACACGATGCGGTTGACATGCTCGCTTTGCGCGATGAACGCCGCGTTCTGCGCGGGTTCGGGCATGGAGGCGTTGTAATGGATATTGCCGTCGCCGATGTGACCGAAGGCGACGATGCGCACGCCGGGAAAAGCGCCATGCAGCGCGGCATCGGCCTGTGCCATGAATTCCGCCACGCGGCTGACCGGCACCGAAATATCGTGCTTGATGCTGATGCCGTCGATCTTTTGCGCATCGCCGATGTTGTTGCGCAACTTCCACCATCTTTCGGAATGCGCCTTTTCGGCAGTCACCGCAAACACCTCGATGCCGCCGGAGAAACTTTCCAACGCCGCGCGCAACGCCTTGTCCAGCGGAACATCCAGCACATCGGATAACTCGATGATGACTATCCATGCATGCTGTTTGGCGAAGGGCTCCTGCGTACCGGGAATGTGGCGCAACACCAGATCCAGACAGGATCGCCCAACAAACTCGAAGGCGCTGATGCGGTCGCCGCAGGCGGCGCGCAGATGCGCAAATAATTCCACTGCCGCAGCCGCATCGCGCAGCCCCACGCAGGCGGTCGCCATCGTCTGCGGGCGCGGACACAATTTCAGCACGGCGGCGGTGATGATGCCCAGTGTGCCTTCCGCGCCGATAAACAGCTGCTTGAGATCGTAGCCGGAATTGTCCTTGCGCAAGGCGCGCAGGCCGTCCCAGATACGCCCGTCCGGCAACACCACTTCCAGCCCGAGCACCAGGTCGCGCATGGCGCCGTAGCGCAGCACGTTGATACCGCCCGCGTTGGTGGACAGGTTGCCGCCGATCTCGCATTGCTGCCCGGAGGGAAGGCTGAGCGGGAGCAGGCGGTTGCCTTGCTCCGCCGCTTCGCGCACGTTGGCCAGTATGCAGCCGGCCTCCACGGTGATGGTGTAGTTAGTGGCATCCAGCGCACGGATGCGGTTCATGCGCGACAGGTTGAGCACGACCTGCCTGCCCTCGGCCGACGGTACCGACGCACCGCACAGGCTGGTGTTGCCGCCCTGCGGCACGATGGCGACGCCTCGCTCCGCGCACAGCCTGACCACCGCGCTGACCTGCTGCGTATCGCCAGGCAGCACCACCGCCAGCGCTTTCCCGCTGTAGCGTCCGCGCTTATCGTTGCAGTAGGGTATGGTATCTGCGCCGGTCAGCACACTCTCGGCGCCGACCGTGGTGCGCAGCAAATTTATCAACTCGGTGTGCATTTCGAATCGGCTTCCCAGGCGTTGCCATAGGCTTTCCCGTTGCGCGACAGGATCAGCATCTGGTACATGCTGGTGAACCACATAAACGTGGATGCCACGCTGTAGCCAAAGCCGCCGATGATGGTGAACCACGCAAAATTGGGGTTCCATTTCGTGAGCCACCAGGAGAGGACATCGACAATCAGGAAGGCGAAGGGGATGGCGATTGCGGAAATCTTCAACCATCTCGGCACACCTACCGCAAAGCTGAAAATAAAGCCTACAAAGAAGAAAATGAAACCGATCCCGAACAGGTGGATATGCGACACCCTGGTCAGGGTTTGAATGCTTGCGCCCTCGCTGGTCTTGGCCACCTTCTTGACTTCCTCGAGCTTGCTGAAGTCAGGAATGCCGGGAGTCGTGCTGTGGCACATCACGCAATTCTGCTTAAACACATCCTGAAAGTGCGGCTCCCATTCGGCTTCGGGCGCTCCTTTGCGAACCCACTTGATGATGTCGAGGCGCGCTTCCGGCGTGCCCATTTCTTTCATTGACCCATTGAGTTTGCTTTCCAGCTTGCTCCCGCTACGATCCCCATAATAGCTGTACACGATATCATCCAGGGACAGTCCCGGCTTGCCGTCCGCCATTCCGTGCGTCAGCATGATTTGCAGTCCAGCCATGCATAAGCCCAGCCCAACCACGAGCAAATATCCGGAAAAAAGCACTTTGACGGGTGTCGGCAGGTTAGGCAGATTCATCCAGGCCATATCAGGGGATGTTGATTTCATTTTATTACCTCACAGTCTATCGAATTTTTTTGACATGGCACTTTAAAACTCCAGTGGGTCAATGTCCAGCGACCAGCGCAATTTTTGCGCGGGCAGCGCATCCAGCAATGGCCGCCATGCGCGCAGGAATTGCTGCAAGGGTTTGCGCGTTGCGCACTGCACCAGCAGTTGCGCGCGTATGCGATTGGCGCGGCGCGGCATGGCGGCGGGCACCACACCGTACACCTCGACCGGCAGCGCAAGCGCGGTGGCGGCCTTGCGCGCCTGCTGCAAAAACGCAAACACCTCGGTTCCCTGCTTGCCTTCCGCCCGCAGCATCGCCTGATACACGAAGGGCGGGAAACCGGCGGACTGGCGCTCCGTCAGCAGGATTTTGGCCCATGCGGCATAATCGTGCTCGCGCAATGCGCGGAATAACGGATGGTCGGGAAAGGCAGTCTGGATCAGCACCTCACCCGGCTTGCCGGCGCGGCCCGCGCGCCCGGCCACCTGTGCGAGCTGGGCAAAGAGTTTTTCCGAGGCGCGGAAATCGCTGCTGTACAGCGCGCTGTCCGGGTTGAGCACGCACACCAGGGTCAGGTTGGGAAAGTCATGTCCTTTCGCCAGCATCTGCGTACCCACCAGTATGTCCACCGCCTCGTCGTGGATCTGCCGGCGCATGGCATTCCACGCGCCCTTGTTGCGCGTGCTGTCGCGGTCCACGCGCAGGATGCGTGCCTGGGGAAAGTGCTCCTGCAACGCGCTTTCCACGCGCTGCGTGCCGATGCCCACCGGCTGCAAATCGGTGTTGCCGCAGGATGGGCAGGCATGCGGCACGCGCTGCTGCTGGCCGCAGTGGTGGCAACGCAGCAGCCTGTCCCGCAAATGCAACACCAGCTTGCCCGCGCAATTCGCGCACCCCGACAACCAGCCGCAGGCCGTGCACATCAGCACCGGCGCATAGCCGCGCCGGTTGATGAATACCAGGCTTTGTTCGCCGCGTTGCAGGCGTTGCTCCAGCGCGGCGAGCAGCGGCTCGCTGATGCCGTGATGCAGGAGGGCATTACTGGTGTTGATGCAATGCACCGCCGGCAGCTTGGCTGCGGCCAATGCACGGGCGGTGAGTTGCAGCAATTTATAGCGCCCGCTCTGCGCGTTGTAATAGCTCTCCAGCGATGGCGTGGCCGAGCCCAGCACAATCGGCACACCGCGCTGGCTGCGAGAGGGTGACGGTGTAGCCGTCGGGCACCCCTCGGCGTACTCCTTGCGGGTGCTGGCGCGGAAGATCGCCACATCGCGCGCCGAATAACGCAGGCCGTCCTGCTGCTTGAACGAAGAATCATGCTCCTCGTCCACGATGATCAGCGCCAGTTGCGGCAACGGCGTGAACACCGCGAGGCGCGTGCCGAGCACGATGCGCGCCTGCCCGGACTGCGCGCGCAGCCAGTTCTGCGTGCGCTCGCCGTCGGCAAGACCGCTGTGCAGGCTGACCAGCTCGGCATCCGGGAAGCGGCTGCGGAAATAGTTTTCCAGTTGCGGCGTGAGGTTGATCTCCGGCACCAGCAGCAATACCTGCCCGCCCTGTCGTAGAACATGGTTCATCAGGTGTACATAGACTTCGGTCTTGCCGCTGCCGGTGACGCCGTGCAGCAGGAAACAGCCGTAGCCATTCGATTGCGCGACGGCATCCACCGCCTGCTGCTGTTCGGTAGTCAGCGTGTGCGCGTTGTTGAAAGTTAGTTCCCTCTCCCTTGGGGAGAGGGCTAGGGTGATGGGCGTTACCGGCTCCACCCACCCCGCTTCCAGCAGCACCTTGAGTGCAGCCGCTGCGCTCGGCGACAGCGCGCGCAACTGCGCCGCACTTAGCGCACTCCCTTGCAAGGCAGTCAGGATGCGCTGCTGCACCACTTTGCGTTTTGGAAACTCACCCAGGTCAAGCGCCCGTCCGCTGGCGCTGAGCGTGTATTGCAGCGCCTCCTTGAATGTGACCGGCTGGCTGGAACGCAGGCGCGCAGGCAGCGCCGACAATACGGTCATGCCGAGCGGATGATGGTAATAATCGGCACAGAAACGCAGCAGCGTGAGCAGCTCGGCGGACAGCGGCAGGATTTCGTCCAGCACACGCGTGACCGGCTTGATACGCTCCGCCGCCAATTCCGAATCTGCCGCGCATCCCATCACCACACCCACCACCTGCTTGCGCCCAAACGGCACCAGCACGCGCTGTCCAACGGCAACGCCATCCGCCGCCGTGTAATCGAACAGGGTGGCCAGCGGAATATCGAGGGCGACGCGGACTATGTGTTTGGAGTGCGGCGGCATGACGCCGCTTTTCTCAGGCCGCGACATGTGCCAAAGGTAGGCAATCCGCTATCCGGTAAATCGGATGCGGAATTGATACTCGCGGCAAACCAAAGCGGTGACGTGTCACCGCACTCCAAAGCAGCGTCATGCTGCCGCATTCCATATCATCGCGTATCTGCTTGGGGATGGTTACTTGGCCTTTGCTGGTGAGTGTCGCAGTCATGGCAAATTCCGCTGGTACATTACATGAGCGCACATTGTAACGCAGGAAAGTCGGCAACTTACGGATCGGCTAACCAGGCACATCCAGCGCGACGCGAACGATGGGCAGTTAGTGAATCTTTCTCCGGTAGTTTCTGCAAAATCAGGCTAACCAGCCTGACTTGATTGGGTATTTTTTATTGTCCACATAAGCTGTGGACAACACTGTGAATAACCCCAAGATAACTTGGCTAACTATGGATTCTATATACTGTTTCGGCCACAAGCCCATTTCTTGTGCACAAAATATATCAATAAAAACAATATGCTACATATAAACACACAGGCCGCGAGGGCAAGTCCCTCGCGGCCTGTGGAATGACGCGGGGTTGTGTAGAACCGCGCGGATGTCAAGCTTTTTAGTGGTATTTGCGGCTCAGTTCATGCACCGCCTGCACCAGCGCCGCAGCATTGTCCGGGTTGGTAAACTGGGAGATGCCATGTCCCAGGTTGAACACATGGCCGCTGCCATAGCCGTAGCTGGCCAGTATGCGTTCCGTCTCGGCGCGGATGACTTCCGGTGTGGCAAACAATACATTCGGATCGAGATTGCCTTGTAGCGCGACCTTGTGCCCGACGTGCTGGCGCGCCACGCCGATGTCCATGGTCCAATCCAGGCCCACCGCATCGCAGCCGATGTCGGCGATACTGTCTATCCACAGGCCGCCGCCCTTGGTGAACACGATGCTCGGTATCCTGACGCCATCCTTCTCCCTGGTCAGACCGGCCACGATGCGCTGCATGTAAGGCAGCGAGAATTCATGGTAAGCGGCATGCGACAGCGCTCCGCCCCAGGAATCGAATATCATCACCGCCTGCGCGCCCGCCTCGATCTGCGCATTGAGGTACTGCGTCACGGCTTGCGCGGTCACGTCGAGGATGTGGTGCATCAGCTTCGGCTCTTTGTACATCAAGGTCTTCACCCTGGAGTAGTCGTCGCTGCTGCCGCCTTCCACCATGTAGCAGGACAGCGTCCACGGGCTGCCGGAGAAGCCGATCAGCGGCACGCGCCCGTCCAGCGTCTTGCGAATCTGCGACACGGCATCGGTCACATATTTCAGGTCCTTGCCGATGTCCGGCACGCGCAAGGCCTTGATGGCCGCCTCATCGCGCAAGGGGCGCTCGAACTTGGGGCCTTCGCCTTCGGCGAAATACAGGCCGAGACCCATCGCGTCCGGCACGGTAAGGATGTCGGAGAACAGGATAGCGGCATCCAGCGGGAAACGATCCAGCGGTTGCAGCGTCACTTCCGTCGCCATGTCCGGGCTCTTGCACAGGTTGAGGAAGCTGCCCGCGCGTTTGCGCGTGGCGCAATATTCCGGCAGGTAGCGCCCGGCCTGGCGCATCATCCACACGGGCGTGTATTCGGTCGGCTGGCGCAGCAGTGCGCGCAGGAAGGTATCGTTTTTCAGTTTGAAGTTCATATTTTTCTTTAGGTTAGCGGGGCAATACGGAGCTGCCCATCAAATACTCATCCACCGCACGCGCCGCCTGGCGGCCTTCGCGTATGGCCCAAACGACCAATGATTGCCCGCGGCGCATGTCGCCTGCGGCGAACACCTTGTCCACGCTGGTCTTGTAGCAACCCTCGCCGTCGGTCGTGGCCCTGGCATTGCCGCGTGCATCCTTGTCCACGCCGAACGCATCCAGCACCTGTTGCAGCGGGTTGGTGAAGCCCATCGCCAGCAGCACCAGATCGGCCTTCATCTCGAACTCGCTGCCCGGCACTTCCTGCATCTTGCCGTCCTTGAATTCGACACGCACCGCCTTGAGTCCGCTGACCTTGCCATTCTTGCCGGTGAATTCCCTGGTCGCCACCGCCCAGTCGCGGTTGCAGCCTTCTTCGTGCGAGCTGGAGGTGCGCAGCTTGAGCGGCCAGTACGGCCAGGTCAACACCTTGTTTTCCTGCTCGGGCGGGCGCGGCATCACCTCGAACTGCGCTATCGAGGCCGCGCCGTGGCGGTTGGAGGTACCCACGCAATCGGAACCGGTATCGCCGCCGCCGATCACCACCACATGCTTGCCGGCGGCTGAGATAGGGTTGCGCCCGTCGCCTGCGACTTCCTTGTTCTGCGGGATGAGGAATTCCAGCGCATAGTGCACGCCCGCCAATTCACGCCCCGGCACCGGCAGGTCACGCGGCTGTTCCGCGCCGCCAGCCAGGATCACGGCATCGAATTTTTTCAGCAGCTCTTTGGGCGTGACCGTTTTCTTCGCGTCATTCGCCACGCCCTTGCCCGGCGCATCCTTGCCGACGAACACGCCGGTGCGGAACTCCACGCCTTCGGCCTGCAACTGCGCGAGGCGCCAGTCGATCAGGCGTTTGTCGAGCTTGAAATCGGGGATGCCGTAGCGCAGCAAGCCGCCGATGCGGCTGTTCTTCTCGAACACCACCACTTCATGTCCGGCGCGCGCCAGTTGCTGCGCCGCCGCCAGCCCGGCGGGGCCGGAGCCGACTATCGCCACTTTCTTGCCGGTCTTGTGCTGTGCCGGTTGCGGCACCACCCAGCCGTTCTCGCCGCCCTTGTCGATGATGGCGTGTTCGATGGACTTGATGCCCACCGCGTCGTCATTGATGTTCAGCACGCAGGACGCCTCGCACGGCGCGGGGCAAATGCGCCCGGTAAATTCCGGGAAATTGTTGGTGGACAGCAGCACGTCCAGCGCCTGCTTCCAGTTGCCGCGATACACCAGGTCGTTCCAGTCCGGGATGATGTTGTTGACCGGGCAGCCGCTGGTGCAGAACGGGGTGCCGCAATCCATGCAGCGCGCACCCTGCGTCTGCGCCTGCTCGTCCGTCAGGTGCAGCACGAGCTCGTGATAATTTTTCAGCCGTTCCGCAACCGGCACATGCTCTTCGCTCAAGCGGCTGAATTCCATAAAACCGGTAAGCTTGCCCATTTACTCGGCCTCCTTTTGCCTGGTTTGCTGCTCCGCGACTTCCTGTATGGCGCGGCGATAATCGGTTGGCATCACCTTGACGAATTTCGGCAGGTAGTGCGCCCAGTTGCCGAGCAGTGTTCTGGCGCGGACGCTGCCGGTATGGCGCAAGTGATTCTCGATAAATTCACGCAGCAGCTTCTCGTCGGCCCGGCCCAGATGGTTGAAGTGCACGCGGCCATGCGCCTCGATCTCGCCCGTCTCGCTCGCTTCCACTTCTTCCGGTATCGGCTCCAGTTGCACCATGCTCATGTTGCAGCGCTGCTCGAAACTGCCGTCCTCGTCCAGCACATAGGCCACGCCGCCGGACATGCCCGCCGCGAAGTTGCGCCCGGTCTGCCCCAGCACGATCACCAGGCCGCCGGTCATGTATTCGCAGCCGTGGTCGCCCACGCCTTCCACCACCGCCACCGCGCCGGAATTGCGCACCGCGAAACGCTCGCCGGCCACGCCACGGAAGTAGCATTCGCCGCTGGTCGCGCCATAGAGAACCGTATTGCCGACGATGATATTTTCTTCCGCCCGGATCGGACAATCCTTGGGCGGCAGCACCGCGATGCGCCCGCCGCACAGTCCCTTGCCGACATAATCGTTGCCCTCGCCGGTCAGTTCGAAACTGATGCCGTGCGCGAGGAATGCGCCGAAGCTCTGCCCCGCCGTGCCCTTGAATTTCACCGTGATGGTATCGGTGGGCAACCCGGCATGGCCGTAGCGCTTGGCTACTTCATGCGACAGCATGGTGCCGACGGTGCGGTTGGCGTTGCCGATAGCAGCCTTGATAATGACCGGGTGTTTGTTGTCCAGCGCGGGCCTGGCTTCCGCGATCAGCTGGTTGTCCAGCGCTTTTTCCAGCTCGTGATCCTGCGCCTCGGCATGGCGGCGCGCCACGCTGGCCGGCATGTCGGGCTGATGGAATATCCTGGAGAAGTCCAGCCCCTGCGCCTTCCAGTGCGCGATGCCGTGCTTCATCTCCAGCAGGTCGCTGCGCCCGATCAGGTCGTTGAACTTGCGGATGCCCATCTGCGCCATGTATTCGCGCACTTCTTCGGCGAGGAAGAAAAAGAAGTTCACCACGTGTTCCGGCTGTCCGGTGAATTTCTTGCGCAGTTCCGGGTCTTGCGTGGCCACGCCGACCGGGCAGGTATTGAGGTGGCACTTGCGCATCATGATGCAGCCTTCCACCACCAGGGGTGCGGTGGCGAAGCCGAATTCGTCCGCGCCGAGCAGCGCGCCGATCAGCACGTCGCGGCCGGTTTTCAACTGGCCGTCCACTTGCAGGGCGATGCGCCCGCGCAGCCGGTTCAGCACCAGAGTCTGTTGCGCTTCCGCCAGGCCGAGTTCCCACGGCGTACCGGCGTGCTTGATGGAAGACAGCGGGCTGGCGCCGGTGCCGCCGTCATGCCCGGACACCACGATGTGGTCGGCCTTGGCCTTGGCCACGCCCGCCGCCACCGTGCCCACGCCAACTTCCGACACCAGCTTCACCGAAATGGAGGCCTGCGGATTGGCGTTTTTCAAATCATGGATGAGCTGCGCCAGGTCTTCGATGGAATAAATATCGTGGTGCGGCGGCGGCGAAATCAGCCCCACGCCCGGCACCGAGAAGCGCAGCTTGGCGATATATTCGCTCACCTTTTCGCCCGGCAACTGGCCGCCCTCACCGGGCTTCGCGCCCTGCGCCATCTTGATCTGGATCTGGTCGGCGCTGCTCAGATACTCCGCCGTCACGCCGAAGCGGCCCGAGGCCACTTGCTTGATGCGCGAACGCAACGAGTCGCCCTCCTGCATCACCAAGTCGGCGGCGATACGTTTCTTGCCGATGATGTCGGACAGCTTCTCGCCTGCCTTCAGCACGCGCGCACGGTTCGCATCTTCGCCGCCCTCGCCGGTGTTGGACTTGCCGCCGAGGCGGTTCATGGCAATCGCCAGCGTGGTGTGCGCCTCGGTGGAAATCGAGCCCAGCGACATCGCGCCGGTGACGAAACGCTTGACGATTTCCTTGGCCGCTTCGACCTCATCCAGCGGCACCGGCTTGCCGGCGGGCTTGATGTCAAACAGGCCGCGCAACGTCTTCAGCTTCTGGCTTTGGTCGTTGATGAGCTTGGCGTATTCCTTGAAGGTGGTGGAGTTGTTGGCGCGCGTGGCGTGTTGCAGCTTGGCGATGGAATCCGGCGTCCACATATGCTCTTCGCCGCGCACGCGCCAGGCGTATTCGCCGCCCGCCTCCAGCGCGTTGGCCAGCACCGGGTCGCCGCCGAACGCATCGCGGTGCATGTTCACGGCCTCTGCCGCCACTTCGGCCAGGCCGATGCCTTCGATCTGCGTCGCCGTGCCGGTGAAATATTCCGCGACAAATTCCGCATTCAGGCCGACTGCCTCGAAAATCTGCGCGCCGCAATACGACTGGTAAGTCGAGATGCCCATCTTGGACATGACTTTCAGCAGACCCTTGTCCACGCCCTTGACGAAGCGCTTCTTGGCTTCCCTGGGGTCGAGGCCGCCGGGCAACTGGCCGGCGATGGACACGATGGTGTCGAATGCCAGCCACGGGCATATCGCCTCCGCACCGTAACCGGCGAGCAGCGCGAAGTGATGCACCTCGCGCGCCGAACCGGTATCCACCACCAGACCGGTGCTGGTGCGCAAACCGGCATGCACCAGATGATGATGCACCCCGGAGGTCGCGAGCAATGCGGGGATCGCCACACGCTCGCGCGACACGGCGCGGTCGGACAGGATCAATACGTTGTAGCCGTCCGCCACGGACTTGCTGGCGGCCTTGCGCAAGGCTTGCAGCGCCGCCGCGCAGCCTTTGGCGCCCTGTTTGGCGGGATAGGTGATGTCCAGCACCAGCGACTTGTACTGGCCATCGGTCAGCTTGCCGATGTTGCGCAGCTTGCCGATGTCGTCGTTGCTCAGCACCGGCTGGTGCACTTCCAGGCGCAACGGCGGATCGGTTTCGTCGATACCGAGCAGGTTGGGCTTGGGGCCGATGAACGAGGTCAGCGACATCACGATCTCTTCGCGGATCGGGTCGATCGGCGGGTTGGTCACCTGCGCGAACAGTTGCTTGAAGTAGTTGTAAAACACCTTGTTCTTGTTGGACAGCACCGGCAGTGCGGCATCATTGCCCATCGAGCCGATGGCTTCCTTGCCGGTGGCGATCATGGGCAGCAACAGGAATTTCACGTCCTCCTGCGAGTAGCCGAAGGCCTGCTGCGTGTCCAGCAAGGTTTCCTGCAATGCGGGCTTGTCCATGACCTCGGGCAAGTCCCCGAGGAAATAGCGCGACTGGTCTATCCATTTGCGGTAAGGCTTGGCGGTGGCGAGTTGCTGCTTCAGCTCATCATCCTCCACGATGCGTCCGGCCTGCATGTCAATGAGGAACATCTTGCCCGGCTGCAAGCGCCATTTCTTCACGATCTTGTGTTGCGGAATATCCAGCACGCCCATTTCCGACGCCATCAGCACCATGTCGTCGTCGGTGATCAGGTAGCGCGCCGGGCGCAGGCCGTTGCGGTCCAGCGTCGCGCCGATCATGCGGCCATCGGTAAAAGCCACGGCGGCGGGGCCGTCCCACGGCTCCATCAGCGCGGCATGATATTCGTAGAACGCGCGCCGTTCTTCATTCATCAACGGGTTGCCCGCCCACGCCTCGGGGACCAGCAGCATCATCGCATGCGGCAGCGAATAGCCGCCCATCACCAGCAGTTCCAGCGCGTTGTCGAAACAGGCGGAATCGGACTGGCCCTCCACGATCAGCGGCCACAGCTTATCCAGGTCTTCGCCCAGCAGCTTCGACGACATCGCGGCATGGCGCGCCGCCATCCAGTTCACGTTGCCGCGCAGTGTGTTGATCTCGCCGTTGTGCGCAATCATGCGGAACGGATGCGCGCGGATCCAGGTGGGAAAGGTATTGGTGGAGAAACGCTGGTGCACCAGCGCCAGCGCGCTGGTCACGCTTTCATCCTGCAAATCGAGATAATACTTGCCGACCTGATCGGCCAGCAGCATGCCCTTATAGACGATGGTGCGCGCCGACAGCGAGGGGATATACAGACTCTGGGAGCCTCCGAGGCTCCGCCGCACCTCATGCTGCACAATCTTGCGGATCACGAACAGCTTGCGCTCGAACGCGTCGGTGTCGGAGCAATTTGCGCCGCGTCCGATGAATACCTGGCGCACGATGGGTTCAGCCGTCTTGACGCTCTCGCCCAGGCTGGAATTGTCCACCGGCACATCGCGCCAGCCCAATAATCGCTGGCCTTCTGCGGCGATCTTTTCAGTGAGGATCTGCTCGCAGGCCGCACGGATCGCGGCATCGCGCGACAGAAACAACATGCCCACGCCGTAGTTGCCGGCTGCCGGCAATACGATGCCCTGCGCCGCGCATTGCGCGCGCATGAATGCATCCGGGATCTGCAACAAGATACCCGCGCCGTCGCCCGCCAGCGGGTCGGCGCCGACCGCGCCGCGATGGGTGAGATTCTCCAGAATCTGCAAACCCTGGCGCACCATGTCGTGGCTCTGCTTGCCCTTGATGTGCGCGACAAAGCCCACGCCGCACGCATCGCGCTCCTGGCGCGGATCATACAAACCCTGCTGGACTGGCAACCCTGACTCTAGGGGCAACGAAGGATGGCTTAACACGTTATTCCTCATCAAAATCATTCAAGGGTACCTCTAAAAAATCCGGATTTGCGAGCATCTGCTACGCAGATTGCCTGCTTACACCACATCATCCCAACTGCCAGAACTACCAGCCATTCCACCAAATCACAAAAAACGGCGGCCAAGTGGCTGGTTATGCTGCGTTGCGTAATAAATTTAGTTCAGCCAGCCTGAAGGCTACCCTTCGCTGAAACCTTGTTTTCTTGCCGGCATATCACACATATGCGGCGCTGCGAAATTTTTTGCGAGCCGCCGCCATGCGGCTTGCCTGCTTACCCCACTTTCGCGCCCTGCATTTGGGCGAACCATGAATTTTGGAGGCACCCTCAAGCCAAAAAAAGTGGCGACAAAGATCGCCACAGTGGCGCCCACGCATAACCCAAGGCGCCAAACACCAAAACGAAAGGGGGTAGATTTTACCTTATTCTGGGCACCCAGGGCAATTGGAAGAGGCTCCCAGCAGCAAGGTGCGCATTGCTGGAAGTTTGTTAAACTCTGGACAAGCTCCTGCCCAGGCGGCCCAATTGGTAAAATAGCAGGAAGCACGAAGCGGGCAGACTGCCGGAAAACCCTGCTGTCGGGTGAGGGTCGCCAAATCGCACGTACAGCGCACGCCGTACCGGATAAACTGAAAGAAAATAAATCATGGCCCTTCAATACGAACTCCCTCCCCATATCCAGGCCAATGTTCGCGCCGCACTGGATGAAGACATATGCCCCCTCTCCCCAACCCTCTCCCGCGAGCGGGAGAGGGAGGCAGAGAACCGCGATGCGGCAACCTCAAATCTCGACCTCACCGCGCAACTCATCCCGCCGCAACAAGTCGGCCACGCTACGGTCATCACGCGCCAGGATGCGGTGCTGTGCGGCACGCAATGGTTTGACGGCTGTTTCAAGACGCTCGACCCGGACTGCACCATCAACTGGTTTGTGCAGGATGGCGATACGGCCAAGGCCAGCCGGAAGCTGTGCGAGATTCGCGGCAATGCGCGCACCATGCTCAGTGCCGAGCGCGCCGCGCTGAATTTTTTGCAGACACTCTCCGCCACTGCCACACTGACACGCCGCTATGTCGAGGCGGTGGCGGGCACCCGCGCGAAGATCATGGATACGCGCAAGACCCTGCCCGGCCTGCGCATGGCGCAAAAATATGCGGTAAAAACCGGCGGCGGGCATAACCAGCGCATCGGGTTATTCGACGGCATCCTGATCAAGGAAAACCACATCATGGCGGCGGGCGGGGTGCGCCCGGTGCTGGCCGAGGCATTCCGCATCGCACCCAAGGGGACGACCATCCAGATCGAAGTGGAAAATAGGGAACAACTGCGCGAGGCGCTGGATGCCGGGGCAAAATTGATATTGCTGGATAACTTCGATCTCGACGGTATGCGCGCTGCCATTGCATTTACCGCAGGCCGCGCCGAACTGGAAGCATCCGGCGGCATTACCCTGGAAACGGTGCGCGCCATTGCCGAGACCGGCGTGGACCGCATCTCCATTGGCGGCCTGACCAAAGATATACAGGCGGTGGATTTGTCGATGCGGTTTGATTAACTGCTGTGGTCACGATTTGATTTAATGACAAGCCCTGCACAGGCGCAAGCAGCCATTCACGGGCGCAGGCTTCCGGCACCAAGCTCCTGCTTGAGCGCAGCATGATTGAGTTCCATTTCCCAATGAGAGACGACGACAGTGGCAACCCCGTTGCCGATGAAATTGACCATGGCGCGCGCTTCTGACATGAAACGGTCTATGCCGAGAATCAGCGCCAAGCCGGCAACAGGAACCGAAGGCACGACCGCAAGCGTTGCCGCCAGGGTGATAAAACCGGCGCCGGTTACTCCCGAAGCGCCTTTCGAGGTCAGCATCGCCACTCCCAGCAGGGTGAGCTGTTGGGTCA
>JAQTOM010000006.1:51007-53757 GCA_028713345.1 Gallionellaceae bacterium
CCAATAGCCAGGGCAAACGTGGACACGACCTCGAAATAGATGAGCGCCTTGCCGCCAACGCGGCCCACCTTCCTCATGTCGCCCGCACCGGCGATGCCGAGAACGACGGTGCAGAAAATGACCGGGCTGATGAGCATCTTGACCAGCGAGATGAAGCCGTCGCCAAGCGGTTTCAACTTTACGGCATTGGCCGCATCGAGGTAACCAAACGTGCCACCGCCAAGTATCGCAAGCAGCACCCAGAAATACAGATGGCCGGTGACTCTTTTCATTATCAACTCCTATTGAGGCAGCCGCAGGAAACCCTGTATGCCCATCACTCGCCGCCCTTGAGCCGTTCGATCTCGCGCCGGTCGCGCTTGGTTGGCCTGCCCTTGAAATGGAAGGGCTGCGGCTGCGCCCTGATCTGGGCGGCAAGGACTTCACGCTGCATGCGGCTTGCTTCGCTCTCACGGTAGAGTTTTTGCGCCTCGGATGCTCCGCCGCGCCTGGCGGAGAGCGCCAGCACTTCGACCATAAAACGATATTGCCCGAGCCGGATATCCAGCCCGTCGCCTACGCCAACGGTCTTGGCCGGTTTGACGCGCGCTGCGTTGACCAGCACCCTGCCGTTTTCCACCGCATCGGCGGCGAGGGAACGCGTCTTGAAGAAGCGCGCCGCCCACAACCACTTGTCTATGCGCATCTTGCCGTTGTCGCCGGTCATCCCGATAGTTCGCAGGTTGGGTCAGGCAACGCCGCAACCCAACGATTTAACCGGCTAGTGTCGTGAATCGAAAATAACGGGACAAATGAAATGGATGGGTTTTTAGCGGTACCCATATAAACCTCTCATTAATGCTCCTTGCCGTCTATCCTGGGCCTGAGAAGAAAAGGGGTTATCCGCCATCCTATAAGCGTAAAGCAAATTGTCCAGCAAAGCGCAGACCACAGAATAAATGCCTGGTAATTCTCTGGCCAGATTTGCGGGGGAACGATACGCAAGAACGCACCAAGGCCGGAAATATAAATTGCGAGCTTGTCGCTGCCGGTAAAAATAACCTTACGCCCGGTGTGTCCCAGCGAGATACGGACGAGCATAGCCGGGATGATCAGGCCCATGCACAGCAGGGTGAAGGTGTGCGTCGCCACATCCCCCACGGTATTCAATTTCCCCAGCAGGCGCAGGCACTCGAGGAACAGGCTCAAGACCAGGCTCAGATAGCCAACATACATCACGCCCAAGTCCAGGCGGCTCATGCCTTTCAGCGGGCTCCAGAAGAAGAAACGGTATAACAGCAGGATGGCTGTCGTCGCCAGCACGGCGACCGCGACGGGAACAGGCAACACAGCCTCAAAGACTGCAACCAGAATTCCCACGCGGATCACCGAATTCAATTTCCTGTTTTTCAATAACTCGACTTGAAAAATGGCTTTCATGAATTGGGCCAGCGTGCGCTCGAGCATGATGACCACCGCCAGCCGGAAAAGGCCCAGCGCCATGGTCCATCCCACTTCGAAATATTCGCTGCTCAAAATCAAATTTTTGCTGAGCAGGAAAAGCGGCAGGCCCACGATAAACAGCCAATTCTCCGGGTAGGCATCATTCTTCCGGTTCGCGATGAGCGTCCACAAAAGCAGCGCCAGTATCGTAAGCAGAAAAGCGTTGTGCAATAAAACGATCAGCGCTGCGGGGCAGGCGGACGGGAGCAGGAAGGCGAGCCGGTCCACGAACCAGAGTATCACCAGCACGAATAAAATCGCGCCGTGATACCCGCGAATCTTGACCCAGTTCTTGGTGGAGGTTAATAAAAACCCCCCCAGCACGGCCCAGCCGAACCCGAAAAACATTTCATGCGCGTGCCACTGGCGCGGAGTCAGCCCGGAATTGAGCGTAAGGTAATTGGAGAAAACCAGGAACCACAGCACCGGAAGCAGCGCGCCGCTCACAAAGCTTAAAATGAAAAACGGCCTGAACCCGACAAGCCAAACCGGATGCTGAAAAAAGCGTTGTGAAATTGCTGAAAAACTCATGAGTGGATCTAACCTTGTCAAAGCATTGTTAAAGAAAATTATTGATCCGGCACGAATGGAGTTGCTACCCCGTTCGGCCTGATAACCAATGACTTGTCAGCGTTGTATGCTGGCTTAGTCAGATGGCTAGTAGTTCTAGCAGCTTGTCGAAGACCACGAAGCCGTGTGCGACATTATACGGGTAAGGAAGGATTTTTTCCTTTCAGCTTTCGCAACACATCCCCGTTGCTGTAGATGATTGAAGTTCTTGCAAACAGCGTGCAGAATGTCGCCACGCAAGCTGACATTCTGCCGGAGTGTTAAGCGTCACACAGGGATATTCAGATGACTTCTGCACTTTACGAAGTGAATGGCTCGCTTATTGCCTTGGTACTTTTTTGTTCGATATTACTCGCCATAGAGGTGGGCTACAGGCTTGGGCGTAAAAAACAAGTGGCCGCCAGTGATCCGATAAAATCCCAATTTAGCGCCATCCAGGGTTCTTTGCTTGGCCTGGTTTCCTTGCTGCTGGGATTCAGCTTCTCTTTGGCAGTCAACCATTACGACCATCGAAGCAAGGCCATGGTTGAAGAGGTAAATGCAATAGGCACTACTTATCTCAGGGCACATTCATTACCTCCTACAGTGAAGAAAGAAACATTAGACCTGCTCAGGAAATACGTCGATGTGCGCGTTCAGGCCAGCCAAATTACGTTGGCCGATAAGGTATCTCGCGAGCCATTATTGCGGGAAGCAAG
>JAQTOM010000007.1:0-21466 GCA_028713345.1 Gallionellaceae bacterium
CATGAACGAACAAATACCATCCGAACAAGACATTCCTGATGGAACGACTAGCCAATCCGCCAAGTCACCAGACAACGGTGACAAGGCGGCTGGTTATGCCGCTGCGCCGCACAATCCGGTGGCAAATATCGTTTCGCGCATGAGCATCATGCAGATGACGCTGGCTGTGGTGCTGGTGGTGTTCCTGTGGCAATGGTTTGACGCGCACCGCCAGATCGGTAATGTGCAGCAGGAGCTGGCGCGCCGCCTGGCCGAGATGGAAGGCAACAACAAGGCCAGCCAGATGCTGGTGAAGCAGGAGCAGGATTCCCTGCGTGATTTGTCCGCCAAGGTGGCGCTGCTGGAAGCGCGTTATGCCGAGGCGCAGAACCAGCGCGCCGCGCTGGAGACGCTGTATCAGGAACTATCCAGCAGCCGCGACGAGACTGTGCTGGCACAGGTGGAGCAGATGCTGCTGATTGCCGGCCAGCAATTGCAGCTTTCCGCCAATGTGAAGGCCGCACTGATTGCCATGCAGCAGGCAGACGAATATCTCAAGCGCATGGATCGCGCTTCCATGAACGGCCTGCGCAAGGCCATCAGCCGCGACATGGACAAGCTGCGCGTGCTGCCCAATGTGGATGTGCCGGGTATCAACCTGCACCTCGACAACCTTATCGCTGCGGTGGATACCCTGCCGCTGGCGCAAGACATCCGTGTTCCGCAGGAAGCCGGCACCCCCGCGTCCGTTGCGCCCGCGGGATCGGGTTGGCAGAAATTGCTGCATGAAATATGGGAAGAAGCAAAACACCTGGTACGCATCGAGAATGTAGAGAAGCATGAGTTGCCTTTGCTGCCGCCCACCCAGATTTTCTTCCTGCGCGAAAATTTGAAACTGCGCCTGCTGTCTGCACGCCTCGCGCTGCTGGCGCACGACGAAGCGAGTTTCAGGCATGACCTGCAAGCGGCGCAGGAATGGGTGGCGCGCTATTTCGACGCCAAATCCACACAGGGCGCGCTGGCCGTCACCACCCTGCAAAAAATGCGCGCGTCCAGCATCAACATTGAAGTGCCGGATGTCAGCTCCAGCCTGGAAGCGGTGCGTAATTACCGTGTCTCACGCGAGGTTCCGCGCGAGAAGCAGGCGCGATGAAATTCCTGTTCTGGCTACTCGGGCTGTTTGCGCTGGCCGTGGCGCTGGCGCTGGCCTCGCACAATCCCGGCTACATGCTGCTGGTGTATCCACCCTACCGCATCGAGATGTCGCTGACACTATTTCTGCTGCTGCTGCTGGCGCTGCTCGTGTTCAGCCATCTGGCGGTGCAACTGGTTTCCGCCGCGCTGCGCCTGCCCGCCTATGTGCGCCAGTTCCGCAGCGAGCGTGCTCAAGCCAGGGGGCGTTCAGCCATGATGGAAGCGCTGAGCGCCTTTTTCGAGGGGCGTTACGCGGCGGCTGAGAAGGCGGCGGCACAAGCCATGGAGCTGGGCGAGGCTTCCGGCATCAATCCCATCATCGCGGCGCGCGCCGCGCACGAGTTGCGCGAATTCGACAAGCGCGATGCGTACCTGGCGGCAGCCGAAGGCAAGACCGTAGGCGAAGCCACCATGCGCCTGATGGCCACCACCAAGTTCAACCTGGACCAGCACCAGCCGCAGCAGGCGCTGAATTCACTGAATGCATTGCGCGAAGCGGGGGTGAAAAACCATGTCGGCGCGCTGCATCTGGAACTCAAGGCGCAGCAGCAGGCGCGCAACTGGGATGCGGTGCTGGATGTGGTAAGCCAGCTGGAGAGGCGCGCTGCGATGGATGCCACCGCCGCCGAACAGATGCGCCAGCAGGCCTGGCTGGAAAAAATCCGCGCACAGGCACAAGACGCGCAGGCGCTACAAGCCGTGTGGAAAAATATCCCGGTTGAATTCAGGCGCCACGGCAAAATCGCCGCTGTGGCTGCGCGCGCTTTCATCATCCTGGGTGATTGCCAGAGCGCCCGGCAGATATTGACCGACAGCCTGGACGAGCAGTGGGATAGCGATCTGGCAATGCTGTACGGCGACTGCCTTGCGGGCGATATGGTCGGGCAGATCGAACAGGCCGAGCGCTGGCTCAGGCAAAACCCGGATGATGCCGGATTGTTGCTGGCGCTGGGCAAGCTGTGTTTGCATCAAGGCCTGTGGGGCAAGGCGCAGAACTATCTGGATGCCAGCATCAGCGTGAACCCGACGCGCGCCGCTTACACCGCGCTGGGGCAGCTGGCGGAGAAGCTGCAAAAACCCGATGCGGCATTCGGATATTTTCAGAAAGCGATGGGGTTTGCCGGGCAGGAAAAATAAGAAAACAGTCCCGCTCAACCACATTCATCGTTGGAAATACGCGTCCCCTCCAGACGCATTTCATATTGGAAGAGGTTCGGGGTGTCGTTGTGCAATGAAAACCCGTAAAATAGCGCTTTCGCAAATCACGCCAGTTCTAATCAATGCCAACCTTTCAACAAATCATCCTGACATTACAGGCTTTCTGGGATAAGCAGGGCTGCGCCCTGTTGCAGCCCTATGATATCGAGATGGGTGCGGGCACTTTTCACACCGCGACTTTCCTGCGCGCCACCGGCCCGGAGCCGTGGCGCGCCGCTTACGTGCAGCCCTCGCGCCGCCCCAAGGATGGGCGTTACGGCGAGAACCCCAACCGCCTGCAGCATTACTACCAGTATCAGGTGGTGCTGAAGCCGTCGCCCGATAACATCCAGGAGCTCTACCTCGACAGCCTGCGCGCACTGGGTATCAACACCGGCGAGCATGACATCCGCTTCGTCGAGGACGACTGGGAATCGCCCACGCTGGGCGCATGGGGCCTGGGCTGGGAGGTGTGGCTGGATGGCATGGAAGTCACGCAGTTCACTTATTTTCAGGAAGTCGGCTCGCTCATCTGCAAGCCGGTGCTGGGCGAGATCACCTACGGGCTGGAGCGGCTGGCGATGTATTTGCAGGACGTGGAAAATGTGTACGATCTGGTGTGGGCGAAGAACGGCAACAAGGTGGTGACTTATGGCGACGTGTACCACCAGAACGAGGTGGAACAATCCAGATACAATTTCGAGCATTCCAATATCGAGATGCTGTTCCGCCACTTTACCGAATACGAAACCGAAGCCAGGCGCCTGATGGAGGCCGGTCTGGCGCTGCCCGGGTTCGAGATGGTGATGAAATGCTCGCATACCTTCAACCTGCTGGATGCGCGCGGCGCAATCTCGGTCACCGAGCGCGCCGCCTACATCGGCCGGGTGCGCGCGCTGGCAAGGGCGGTGGCGCAGGCTTATTACGCTTCACGCGAAGCGCTGGGCTTCCCGATGTGCAAGAGCGGGGAGGACGCATAAGATGAAACAGACTCTGCTGATCGAACTGCTCACCGAAGAACTCCCACCCAAGTCGCTGGAGCACCTCTCCACCACTTTTGCCAACGAAGTGTTTGCGGCGCTGCGCGAGCAAATGCTGGCGGATGAAGACAGCGTGTGTACGCCCTATGCTACTCCGCGCCGTCTGGCGCTGACGGTCACTAACGTGGACGAACAACAGGCCGACCGAATGATTGAACGCAAGGGTCCGGCGGTGGCTTCCGCCCTGGATGCGGATGGCAAGCCAACCAGGGCGCTGGAAGGTTTCATGCGCGGTGCGGGCGTAACCCTCGAACAATTGCAGCGCACGGGTGAGGGCAAGGCGGAATACTTTGTGGCGCGGGTGGAGCACAAGGGCCGCGCGCTGGAAGATTGCCTGTCCGGCATCGTGGCGCAGGCGCTGAAGAAATTGCCGGTTCCCAAGCTGATGCGCTGGGGGGATGCCGACCATCAGTTCGTACGCCCGGCACACGCGCTGACGATGCTGCATGGCAAGCACATTGTCCTCGGCGAAGTGCTCGGCCTGCAAAGCGGCAACGCCACCAGCGGCCACCGCTTCTTGTCGTCGGGCACGATCATGCTGAAAAATGCAGACGACTATGAACTCGTACTCGAGAGCGAAGGCTGCGTCATTGCAGATTTCGCCAAGCGCCGCGAAATGATTGCGGTACGGCTGGATCAAAGCGCGGCGAAAGCCAATGCCGTGTGGATTGGCCATTCCAACATGTCGACGCAGGAATTGCAGGTTCTTTCCAATGAAGAGCGCAGTGTGATGAGCACCTTGCTGGACGAAGTGACGGCGCTGGTGGAATGGCCGGCCGTGTATGTCGGAGAATTCGAGGCGGAATACCTCGAAGTGCCGCAGGAATGCCTTATTCTCACCATGCAGCAGAACCAGAAATATTTTCCGCTGCTGGATGCGGAGGGCAAGCTGCTCAACAAATTCCTGATCGTATCCAACATGCAGGTGGATGACCCCAGACACATTATCGGCGGCAACCAGCGCGTGGTGCGTCCGCGCCTTTCCGATGCGCGATTTTTTTTCAACAAGGATCGCAAGCAGACCCTGGAATCGCGGGTCGAGAAACTCGGCAATGTGGTGTACCACAACAAGCTTGGCACACAGTTGCAGCGTGTACAGCGTATCGAGACGCTGTCCGGCCTCATTGCGCGCCTGCTGAATGTAGACAAGGCCGATGCGGAATTGGCCGCGCGCCTTTCCAAGGCCGACCTGCTCACCGACATGGTGGGCGAATTTCCGGAACTGCAAGGCATCATGGGGCGTTATTACGCGCTGCACGACGGCGAAGACAAGGCGGTGGCGGATGCCATCGAGGCGCATTACCATCCGCGTTTTGCCGGCGATACGCTGCCGCAGGGTGTCATTGCCTGCGCCGTGGCGCTGGCCGACAAGCTGGATACGCTGTTGGGGATTTACGGCGTCGGCCAGGTACCCACCGGCGACAAAGACCCGTTTGGTTTGCGCCGCCATGCCCTGGGTATATTGCGTATTCTGATCGAAACACCGCTCGACCTGCCGCTGGGCGCGTTGCTCAAGATGGCAACGGAGAATTTCCCGGCGGGTATGTTGAGCGCAACGGTGGCAAGCGATGTGGAGGTCTTCATGCTGGATCGTTTGCGCGGCTACCTGCGTGAGCGCGGCTTTGAGGTATCGCACATCGAGGCGGTGCTTCACATGCTGAATGGGCGGTTGCATGAATCATTGCCGCGCCTGCAAGGCGTGCGCACCTTCGCCGCATTGGAAGTGGCGAAAGACCTTGCCGCCTCCAACAAGCGCGTGCAGAACATCATGCGCAAAAACCGCGAAGAGATCGGTCCCGGTTTGAGCGGTGCAACGGTTAAGCCGGCGCTGCTGCAGGAAGCTGCGGAGCGCGACCTGTACCAGGCCATGCAGGACATCACGCCGTTTGCGCAAGGCTATCTGGATCGCGGTGATTACGGCCAGAACCTGAAGGCGCTGGTCACGCTCAAACCGTTCATTGATGATTTTTTCGACAAGGTCATGGTGATGTGCGAGGACAAGGAGTTGCGTTTGAACCGTGCGGCGCTGTTGCAGCAGCTTGGCAGGCTGATGAACCAGGTTGCGGATATTTCCAAGCTGGCAGCTTAAAAGCAGTCGTCAGACGTTGGTCGCCAGTGGGTAGTTAAAAACAAAAGCCGCGAGCTTTGCATGGCCATTCGGCTAAGCTGGAAAACTACTCCGGCAAGCCGCTGGTCAAGCGATGACGCCAACTAACGACTAATGACTAACGACTGAAGTTATGAAACTCATCATTCTAGACCGCGACGGCGTCATCAACTATGACTCCGACCAGTTCATCAAGAGGCAGGAAGAATGGATACCCATTCCCGGCAGCCTGGAAGCTATCGCGCGCCTGTGTCAGGCGGACTACCGCGTGGTGGTGGCGACCAATCAATCCGGTGTGGCGCGCGGCCTGTTCGACATGCACACGCTCAATACCATTCATGACAAGATGCACAAGGCGGTGGTGCTGGCGGGGGGGCGCATTGATGCGATTTTTTTCTGCCCGCATGCGGCGGAGGCGAATTGCCATTGCCGCAAGCCCAAGGCCGGTATGCTGGAAGAAATCAAGGTGCGTTATGACGCCAACCTGCAAGGCGTGCCCGTAGTGGGCGATTCATTGCGCGATCTGGAATCCGCCGCCAAGGCGGGTGCGCAGCCGATACTGGTGCTGACAGGAAAGGGCGCCAAGACACAGGCCAAGGGCGGCTTGCCAGAGGGTACGCTGATTTACCCGGATTTGGCGGCGGTTGTTGCGACTCTTGCCTGACATGGTATTTCTGCGCTCGCTGATTTTCCTGCTGCTGCAAATCTTCATCACACCGCTGTTCACGCTGGTCGCCTTGCTGTCCTTCCCGTTCCACCCCGTCACGCGCTATCGCCTCATCTCCGGCTGGGCGCTCACCATGCTGTGGCTGCTGCGCGTGCTGTGCGGCATACGCATGGAAGTGCGCGGCGCGGAAAATATCCCGCAACAGCCGTGCATCGTGTTGTGCAAGCATCAATCGGCATGGGAAACCATCGCGCTGCAAAAAGTGTTTCCGCCGCAAGTGTGGGTACTCAAGCGCGAATTGTTGTGGTTGCCATTTTTCGGCTGGGGGCTGGCGATGACCAGCCCCATCGCCATCAAGCGCAGCAGCGGCAAGGAAGCGCTCAAACAGCTGCTCAGGCAAGGCAGGGAGCGCCTGGAACTGGGTTTCTGCGTGGTGATTTTTCCGGAAGGCACGCGCATCCCTTACGGCCAGCGCGGCAAATACAAAATCGGCGGCGCGCTGCTGGGCGCGCACTGCGGCGCACCGGTAGTGCCGGTGGCGCATAACGCGGGCAGGCTGTGGGGACGCAATGCTTTCCTCAAGCACCCCGGTGTGATCAGTATGAGCATAGGTGAGCCGATTGATCCCGCGGGGTTGAAAGCCGAGGAAATCAACCGGCGCGTGGAAGAATGGATTGAAAACGAGATGCCAAAACTTGATGTTTAAAAAACTGCGCCGAATTGCCAATCCTACTGTTGTCGAGCAGCGTACGGTAGAGCTGATCGGCACGCCTGTCACCTACACCCTCAAGCGCACCAGCAGGCGCCGCAGTATCGGCCTGCGCGTTGATGACCGTGGCTTGACCGTCAACGTGCCGCTACACTCTTCGGAAAAATGGCTGCACAGCGTATTGCAGGAAAGAGCCGGCTGGGTGGTGGAAAAACTCGCAACCTGGCAGGCGAAGAAGCCGGTGCAGCAGCAATGGGTGGACGGGGAGGCAATCCTGTTTCGGGGTGAGACCTTTACGCTATACATCGTCCCCAGCCTGTTCGATACGCCGCCGCAAATTCATGACAACCGCCTGATTGTCCACGCTTCCAGAATAGACAATCCGGCAACCATAGCGGAAATCGTGGAGCAGTGGTATCGGCGTGAAGCCATGAAACTATTTACGGAATGCGTCGAGCACTTCGCGCCGCTGATGAATGTAATTCCGCGCGAAATAAAGCTTTCTGCGGCGCGCACACAATGGGGCAGCTGCACTACAAGCGGCACCGTGCGGTTGAACTGGCAGCTCATCAAGATGCCTTTATACCTGATCGATTACGTCGTGGTGCATGAGCTTGCGCACCTCGTCGAGATGAACCACTCGGCGGCATTCTGGCGGGTCGTGGGAGAGGTGTGTCAGGATTATATGAAGATGCGTGGGGAACTAAGG
This sequence comes from Gallionellaceae bacterium, assembly GCA_028713345.1. GTDB lineage: Bacteria > Pseudomonadota > Gammaproteobacteria > Burkholderiales > Gallionellaceae > JAQTOM01. The sequence goes on from JAQTOM010000007.1 coordinate 7,603, forward strand.
AAGTGGAGTCCTTCAACGGAATAGGTTTGCCGGGGGTGGCACCCGTAAAGGGTACGCCGTCAGACACTTTCTTGCGGGCAGTCTTGACGCAGCCAGGCGGCAAGGAATTCCTGGAACACAAGTTTCTGGCTTCTGTCTTGTGCGGCGCTCAATGTACAATATATTAACGCAGCGTGAATACTGGTAAAATACCGCCATTCTTCGGTTTGATATCAAATGCCTTCCGCCCTAGCCGCCGCCACACCTGAACGCTTGTTCCGCCAGGAAGTGCTCGCCCTGCACGCCTATCATGTGCCTCCCTGCACGGGCATGGTCAAGCTGGATGCAATGGAAAACCCCTATCCGCTGCCGCCGCAACTGCGCGAGGAGATTGCCCGCCTGGTGGCGGATGCCGCGATCAACCGCTATCCTGATGCCAGCGCCCGCTGCCTGAAAGAAAAAATCCGCACCGTGACCGGCTTGACACAGGGCATGGAGGTGCTGCTCGGCAACGGCTCGGACGAGATCATCCAGTTGCTTGCATTGGCGGTCGCCAGGCCGGGCGCGACGCTGCTGAGTGTCGAGCCTTCGTTTGTGATGTACAGGATGATCGCGGCTTTCGCCGGTATGCAGTACGTCGGCGTGCCGTTGACGGAAGATTTTGCGCTGGACTTGCACGCCATGCTGGATGCCATAAAGCGCCATCAGCCCGCGCTGGTGTTCATCGCTTACCCGAACAATCCTACCGGCAACCTGTTCGATGCGGAGGCTATCAGGCAAATCATCGCGGCCACACCCGGCCTGGTGGTGGTGGACGAGGCATATTACGCTTTTGCCGATGCGAGTTTCATTCCCATGCTGGCGCGCTATCCCAGTCTGCTGGTAATGCGCACCTTCTCCAAGCTCGGCATGGCCGGTTTGCGCCTGGGTTTCCTGGTGGGCGGCAAGGCATGGCTGGAGCAGTTGGAAAAGCTGCGCTTGCCGTATAATATCGGCGTGCTGACGCAACTGGTGGCAGAAAAACTATTGCAGCACCACGAAGTGTTGCTGCAGCAGGCCGAACAAATCAAGCAGGACAGGAAATGGCTGTATGAGCGCCTGGTCGGAACGGTAGATGTGCGGGCATATCCGAGCGAGGCCAATTTCATCTTGTTTCATGTGGCGCACGCCAGCAAGGTTTTTGAGGGCCTGAAACAGCGCGGCGTGCTGATCAAGAACATGAATGGCGTACATGCGGCCTTGGCAGACTGCCTGCGCGTCACGGTGGGCACACAGGAAGAAAACGAGCGGTTTATTGCCGCATTACAGGAAAGCATACACAATAGCTAGCGAGTTTCGGCGAAGACTAGCCTTCAGGTTATGCCGGAACCAAAACGAGCGGTTTATTGCCGCGTTGCAAGAATGTATCCATCAATCGCTTAAGGCCAAATCATGCGTAGCGCGCAAGTAACCCGCAATACCCTGGAAACAAAAATCAGCGTCAAGCTGAACCTGGACGGTAATGGCAAAGCCGCTTTTGACACCGGCCTGCCTTTCCTCGACCACATGCTCGACCAGGTCGCGCGTCACGGCATGGTTGATCTGGACATCGCCGCCAAGGGCGACCTGCACATCGACGCGCATCACACCGTCGAGGACATCGGCATCACCCTCGGCCAGGCATTCAATCAGGCGCTGGGCGACAAGAAGGGCTTGCGCCGCTACGGCCATGCCTATGTGCCGCTGGATGAAGCATTGTCACGCGTGGTACTGGATATTTCCGGACGCCCCGGTCTGGTATACAACGTGGATTTCGTGCGTCCCAATGTGGGTGATTTTGATGTGGACTTGATACGTGAATTCTTCCAGGGTTTTGTCAATCACGCCCTGGTGACGCTGCACATCGACAACCTGGCGGGCGACAACGCGCACCATCAGACTGAGACTGTGTTCAAGGCATTCGGGCGCGCACTGCGTATGGCATTGGAAATCGACCCGCGCATGGCAGGCATGATGCCCTCCACCAAAGGCGCCCTGTAACAATCCTTATATATGCTGGATATCGCGGTTGTAGACTACGGCATGGGCAATCTGCGCTCGGTGCATAATGCGCTGCTCAAGGTGGCGCCGGCTGCTTCCATTGCAGTAACCGGCGATCCACATGAGGTCGCACGGGCGGCGCGCGTGATATTCCCCGGTCAGGGGGCGATGCCGGATTGCATGCGTGAACTGGAGATGCGCGGGCTGCGGGAGGCGGTGCTGCAAGCGGCGCGCAGCAAGCCTTTTCTGGGCATCTGCATCGGCTTGCAGATGTTGTTTGAACACAGCGCGGAAGGAGATACGCCGGGGTTGGGCATCCTGCCGGGCAAGGTAGTGCGCTTTGCCAGCCAACTGCGCGATGAACAGGGCGGCAAGCTCAAAGTGCCGCACATGGGATGGAACCAGGTGCGGAGGGTCAATAATCAGCCTACCCCGAATGGGGAGGTGGCGGTTGTCCCTTCTCCCCTTGGGGCTGTCAATTCCGCATCCGGCTTGCCGGATAGCGGATTGCGCACCTTTGGTGGAAAGTTGGATAGGGGGAGCGCTTCTGAGCACCCCTTGTGGAAAGGTATTGCGCAGGATGAACGCTTTTACTTTGTGCACAGCTATTATGTGCGTCCGCAGGATGCACCGCTGGTGCAGGCAACCAGCGACTACCCGCAACCCTTTGTATGTGCCGTGGCTCGTGACAATTTATTTGCCGTGCAGTTTCACCCGGAAAAGTCATCGCGAGCCGGGTTGACGTTGCTGCAAAACTTTATGAAGTGGGATCCGGTTTGATTTTCCGGTATCGAATTGTTTTTTTATTTCGTTCAATTGACCAATTAATATTGCCATGCTGATTATTCCCGCGATTGATTTGAAAGATGGTCACTGTGTACGTTTGCGCCAGGGGGTGATGGAAGATGCCACGGTATTTTCCGAAGATCCTGCGGCAATGGCGCAACACTGGCTGAAACAGGGGGCGCGCCGTTTGCACCTGGTTGACTTGAATGGCGCGTTTGCCGGCAAGCCGAAGAACGAGGCGGCGGTGCGCAGCATCGTGGAGGCGGTGGGGCTGGATGTGCCGATACAGCTCGGCGGCGGCATCCGCGATCTGGAAACCATCGAGCGCTACCTCGACATCGGCGTGACTTACGTCATCATCGGCACTGCGGCAGTCAAGGTGCCGGGCTTCTTGCATGAAGCCTGCGACGCTTTCCCCGGCCATGTCATGGTGGGCCTGGATGCCAAGGGCGGCAAGGTCGCGGTGAATGGCTGGTCCAAGCTGACCGGGCATGACGTGTTGGATCTGGCCAAACGTTTTGAGGGTTATGGTGTGGAAGCGATTATCTACACCGACATCGGGCGCGATGGCATGTTGTCTGGTGTGAATATCCCCGCGACCGTCGAACTGGCGCACGAACTGACTGTGCCGGTCATCGCCAGCGGCGGCATCACCAACCTTGATGACGTGCGTGCGCTATGCGCAGTGCAGGGCGAGGGCATCACCGGGGCGATCACCGGCCGCGCGATCTATGAAGGCACGCTGGAGTTCGGCCCGGCACAGGCGTTGGCCGATCAGCTTTCCAAGCCATCCTGACTCATGCTGGCTAAACGCATCATCCCTTGTCTGGACGTGACCGCCGGGCGCGTGGTCAAGGGTGTCAGCTTTGTCGAGTTGCGCGATGCGGGCGACCCCGTGGAAATCGCGCGCCGCTACGACGAACAGGGTGCGGACGAACTGACTTTTCTCGACATCACGGCCAGTTCCGATGATCGCGGCATCTTGTTTCGCATCATCGAGCAGGTGGCCGAACAGGTATTCATTCCCCTCACTGTCGGCGGCGGTGTGCGCCAGGTCGAGGATGTGCGCAACCTGCTGAATGCGGGCGCCGACAAGGTGAGCATCAACACCTCGGCGGTGTTGAATCCGCAGTTGGTGGCTGATGCGGCGGCACGCTACGGCTCGCAATGCATCGTGGTGGCGATCGATGCCAAGCAGGCTGCCCCCGGCAAGTGGGAAGTATTCACCCATGGCGGACGCAAAGTTACCGGACTGGACGCGGTGGAGTGGGCGCAGAAAATGCAGGGCTTGGGCGCGGGCGAAATTCTGCTGACCAGCATGGACCGGGATGGACAAAAAAACGGTTTCGATCTGGCGCTCACGCGTGCCGTGACCGATGCACTGGAAATTCCGGTGATCGCCAGCGGCGGCGTGGGCAATCTGCAACATCTGGTGGACGGTATCAAGCTCGGCGGCGCGGATGCCGCGCTGGCGGCCAGCATCTTTCACTACGGCGAATATACCGTGCAACAGGCCAAGCAGTTCATGGCACAGCAAGGGATTGAGGTACGGCTATGAATGAAACGTGGCTGAACAAGGTGAACTGGGCGGATGACGGGCTGGTGCCTGCCATCGCACAGGATGCGGCCAGCGGACGGGTGCTGATGGTGGCGTGGATGAACCGTGAGGCGCTCAGGCTTACCGCACAATCCGGTGAGGCGGTATACTGGTCGCGCTCGCGCAAGAAGCTGTGGCATAAGGGTGAAGAGTCCGGCCACATCCAGAAGGTAAAGGAAATACGACTCGACTGCGACAACGACGTGGTGCTGTTGCAGGTGGAGCAAGGCGGCGGCATCGCCTGCCACACCGGACGCGAGAGCTGTTTTTTCAGCAAGCTGGAGAACGGCTGCTGGGTGGAAACCGATGCGGTAATCAAGAACCCGGAAGAGATTTACAAGCAATGAGCAACGACATCCTGCAACGGCTGACGGAAACAGTGGAGGCGCGCAAACATGCCGCACCGGAGTCTTCCTACGTCGCCAAATTATTCAGCAAGGGCGAAGACGCCATCCTGAAAAAAGTCGGCGAGGAAGCCACCGAGGTGCTGCTGGCGGCAAAGGGCGGCGACAAGACGCATCTGGTGTATGAAACCGCCGACCTGTGGTTTCACTGTATGGTGTTGCTGGCGCAGCATGGTTTGAAAGCAGAAGATGTGCTGAACGAACTGGCGCGGCGCGAGGGCATGTCCGGCATCACCGAAAAGGAAAGCCGGAAGAAGGATCAAGAATGAGCGACTGCATTTTCTGCAAAATCGCGCGTGGTGAAATCCCGAGCAAAAAAGTGTACGAGGATGATGAGCTGTTTGCCTTCCACGACATTCATCCCGTGGCGCCCGTGCATTTCATGCTGATCCCCAAGCTGCATGTGGCATCGCTGCTGGAAGCCGACGACAGCCATATTGCGCTGTTGGGCAGGATGTTGGTAACCGCACCCAAGCTGGCAAGGCAACAGGGGCTGGACAATGGTTTTCGCACCGTCATCAACACCGGCAAGGGTGGCGGTCAGGAAGTGTTTCACCTGCATATCCACATCATCGGCGGTGGGCTTATTCCGTCCATGATGCGGCGCAATTAAGGTCGTTTAACTTTTAGGAGAAATGATGGGCTCCCTCAGCATCTGGCATTGGTTGATTGTTCTGCTGGTCGTCATCATGATATTCGGCACCAAGAAGCTGCGCAATATGGGCAGTGACCTGGGCGGTGCAGTGAGGGGCTTCAAGGAGGGTATGGGTAGTAAGTAGCACCCTCCCTGCGAATTCGGCGGGTAGCCGACACGCTGGAACTGGGAAGGCGTACACCAAGGTATAACACGCGCTTGCGGTCATCTGCCGGGCGCTGGCAAGGCCGCGTATGGATCAGCCGCCGCCAGCATCTGGTATCCTTGGCTTTGGCCGCTTGCCAACCTTGACCTGGATCACCACTTCACGCTGATTACGCTGCAACTTGAGTATGGCAACCTTGCCGGGAGGCAGGGCGGAAATGGTTTCCAGCATGGCGTTGGAATCGGTCAGCGGTTTGTTGTCCACCGTGGTGAGGATGTCGCCCGCCTTTACTCCCGCCTGGTCCGCAGGGCTGCCGCGGACCACTTCTGAAATCAGTACGCCCTGCGTGTTGCCGAGTTTGAATGATTCGGCCAATTCCGGCGTGAGTTCCTGCACTGCCACACCTATCCAGCCGCGCGTTACGGAGCCGCTCTGGATAATCTGTTCCATGACCTTCTTTGCCGTGCTGATGGGGATGGCGAAACCGATGCCGAGCGAACCGCCGTTGGGCGAATAAATGGCGCTATTGATGCCGATCAGGTTGCCATTTGCATCCACCAGCGCGCCGCCGGAGTTGCCGGGATTGATGGCGGCATCGGTCTGGATGAAATTCTCGAAGGTATTCAAACCGAGATGGCTGCGTTTCAGCGCGCTGATGATGCCCATGGTGACGGTTTGCCCCACATCGAAGGGGTTGCCGATGGCGAGCACGATGTCGCCCACCTGCGCCTGGTCGGCACGGCCAAAGGTGATGGCGGGAATATTGCCCGGCAGGTCTATCTTGATGACGGCAAGGTCGGTTTCCGGGTCGGAGCCGATGATGCGCCCTTTGGCCTTGCGCCCATCGGCCAGCGCCACTTCGATCTGGTCGGCCGCTTCAACCACATGATGATTGGTGAGGATGTAGCCATCATGGCTGACGATGACGCCGGAACCCAAGCCCGAGTTTTTCTGGACAGCTCCATCCTCTGGCTGGTCTCCGAAAAAGAAACGGAAGTTCGGGTCGTTCATGAATGGATTGACGGGGACTTTTACCGTGCTGCTGGTAAAAATATTCACTACCGCAGGCATGACTTTTTTTGCCGCCGTGCTGAAACCGGCTGTTGGTGTTTTGCTGCCGCTATCCGGAGTGTTTTCGTAGAGGGTTACCACGCCGCTGCGCGCTGCGTTGGGCAGCAGGGAAGGTTTTAGCGTATGGATGACGAACAGCACGGCAAGGCCGATGGTGGCGGCTTGCGAGAACAGGAGCCAGAATTTGCGCATGGTATGATTAAAAATATTTAGTCTGGATGGCGGAGGCCGTATGCTGCTGAACGAATTGCGTGATTATATCGGAAGCTTGCTGGAAATCAGCCGTTTTCGTGATTATTGCCCGAACGGGGTGCAGGTGGAGGGGAAAGCGCAGCTGCGGCGCATCGCCAGCGGGGTAACGGCCTCGCAGCGCCTGCTGGATGCAGCCGCTGCATGGGGGGCGGACGCCATCATGGTGCATCATGGATACTTCTGGCGCAATGAGGATCCCGCTGTCACGGGTATCAAGAAACGCCGGCTGGCCCATCTGTTGCGGCATGATGTGAGCCTGCTGGCCTACCATTTGCCGCTGGATGCCCATGCCGAACTCGGCAATAACGCGCAACTCGGAAAGCGGCTGGGTTTCGTGGAGCATGGGCGCTTCGGTGAGCAGGACATTGCCTGTTACGGTGAATTGGCGCAAGGGCAATCATTGGCGCAGCTCTCGGCACACATCGCTGAGCGTTTGCAGCGCGTACCGCAAGTGGTTGGGGAAGGCAGCCGCCCCATCCGCCGCATCGCGTGGTGCACCGGCGCGGCACAGGGTTATTTCGAGGCAGCCGTGATGCTGGGCGCGGACGCGTTTCTCACCGGCGAGATTTCCGAACAGAATGTGCATGTGGCGCAAGAAACGGGCGTGGCTTTCATCGCAGCCGGGCATCATGCCACCGAGCGCTATGGCGTGCGGGCGCTGGGTGAACATCTCGCATCGCGCTTCGGGGTGGAGCACCGCTTCTTCGACCTGGATAACCCGGTTTAGCGTTGTGGGTTGGCACGGCATTGGCATGATGCAGCGAAGGCAGGCTGTATGCATACACCACCAATCACCGGCCATCATGCCGCTGGTTATTTTTAAGGCCTGAAACAGAACACGGCCGTAATATAATGCGGCGGGTTCAGTACATTATTATTCGGAGAGGGCAATGATCTACAGCATGACCGGATTTGCCGCAGCAGTCGCGGAACTCGATGCCGGGTCGCTGGCACTGGAAATCCGTGCGGTCAACCACCGCTATCTCGACCTCCAGTTGCGCGTGCCGGATGAGATGCGCACGCTGGAATCCGTGCTGCGCGAAACCATCGCCGCACAGTTGACGCGCGGCAAGGTGGAATGCCGCATTGGTTTCGCCGCACGGCAATCCGAACAGAATACGGCGCAGATCAACCATGCTTTGCTGCGGCAATTGGCGCAATGGAGCGATGAAGTGCAGACCGTGCTGCCCGATGCAGGCAGCCTGAGCGTGGCTGATGTGCTGCGCTGGAATGGTGTACTGCAAAGCGCTGCGCTGCCCGCCGATACCCTGCAGGCCACGGTGCTGGAATTGCTGCAACAGGCATTGCGCGAATTCATGGCGGCGCGTGGCCGGGAAGGCGAGAAACTAAAGGTGTTCCTGCTGCAGCGCGTGATGCAAATCGAAGGCTTGTGCACCGGGGTGGCGCCACGCATTCCGGCCGCCATCAAGGCTTATGAAGAAAAGCTGGCCAGCCGCCTGCAAGCCGCGATGCAGGGCAATGACGATGAGCGGCTGCACCAGGAAATCGCCCTGTTTGCCAGCAAGATTGACGTAGACGAAGAATTGTCGCGCCTGCAAACCCATCTGGCAGAAATGAAGCGGGTGCTGGAAAAAGGCGGCGCCGTAGGCAAACGGCTGGATTTCCTGATGCAGGAACTGCACCGCGAGGCCAACACGCTGGGTTCAAAATCGGTGGATGCCGAGGTGTCGCGCGCCTCCATGGAAATGAAGTTGCTGATTGAACAGATGCGCGAGCAAATCCAGAATCTGGAATGATTTTACCCTGTCGCACAAATCGAGCGTTTATCTTTCTAAGCTGTGCAGATTGCAATAAAACCAGTCTGAGAGGGTGCGGCGAGAATTAACAGTCAGTGGAATCCCATGACGATTAGCATGAAGAGATCAGTTACTGCACTACTAGCCTTTGCTTTGCTTGCCAGCACTTCTATGGCTGCATGCGCAGGTATTCTGAGAGGGGCGCAGTCTTGCGATAACTGGATGCAATACAAACAAAATGAGGCGTATCAGTTGGCCAATGAAGTCTGGTTATTGGGCTTTCTCTCTGGCTTATCCCAAGGGTTGGATAATGATTTTATAAAGGGGACTGACAACAAGACCATTTTCCGCTGGGTTGATAACTATTGCATAGCTTATCCACATAAGAATATTGGTGAGGCTGGAGAGGCTCTGGCGGCAGAACTAATCAAACAAAAGAGCCGATAAACAATACGGCTCACATTGCCGGCATCATCCAGGTAAAGAGCGGAGAAGGCAGGCCATGGGATTTGCCTTGCTCCGGCCGGAAGATTTGATAAGACCCTATGAGAATGAGAAAAACTGGACGCAACGATCCATGCCCATGCAACAGCGGCAAGAAATATAAACAGTGCTGTCAGCGGCGTGATGAAACCTCCGCAGCAAATCAGAGCCTTGGGGCATCCCTGGCCATCCTCCAAGCCGCACTGGCGCACCACCAGGCCGGTCGCTTGCCGCAGGCAAACACCCTCTATCGGCAAATACTTCAGGTAGCGCCGGACGACCCGGATGCGCTGCATTTTTCGGGGTTGATCGCCCATCAGACGGGGAAGAACGAAGCTGCCATCGAGCTTATCGGCAAGGCTATCTTGTTCAGGCCGGATTATGCCGATGCGCATTACAACCTGGGGATTGTGCTGCAGGAACAAGGCCGGCTGGACGATGCGGCAGCCAGCTATCGCAGGGCGCTCGCATTCGACCCGGATTACGCCGACGCACACAACAACCTGGGGAATGTGCTGCATGACCAAGGCCAGCTGGGCGACGCGGCAGCCAGCTACCGCAGGGCGCTCGCGCTCAACCCGAACTATGCCGATACGCACAACAACCTGGGGAATGTATTCCAGGAGCAGGGCAAACTGGACGACGCAATCGCCAGCTACCGCAGGGCGCTCGCGCTCAACCCGGATTACGCCGATGCGCACAACAACCTGGGGAACGTGCTCCAGGAACAGGGCAAACTGGACGACGCGGTCGCCAGCTACCGCAGGGCGCTCGCGCTCAAGCCGGATTATGCCGATGCACACTACAATCTGGGGAATGTGCTCCAGAAGCAAGGCAAGCTGGACGAAGCGGTCGCCAGCTACCGCAGGGTGCTCGCGTTCAAGCCGGACTATGCCGCTGCGCACAACAACCTGGGGAATGTGCTCCATGAACAGGTGCGACCGGACAAGGCGGTGGAGAGTGATCACCAGACCATCAGGCCGGATTCGAAGAATGAAAGCGCGGAGCATTTGATCTCGGCCTTGACCGCCAAGACTCCAGAACGCGCCCCGAGCCAGTATATCGAAAAACTATTCGATGGCTATGCAAACAAATTCGATACGCATCTGGTTCGGGATCTCGAATATAAAATGCCGTCGGAGTTGGTTGCCCTCCTCAAGCAGTCCGTGGAATTCCCTGTCGGGGAATGGGATGTGCTGGACTTGGGATGCGGCACCGGTCTGGCCGGGCTGGAAATTTCGCCCCATGCCAAGCAACTGGCGGGTGTTGATCTCTCCACCAAAATGCTGGCGCGAGCCCATGCGCGGAACGTTTACCACCGGCTCGTGCACTCGGACTTGCTGCCCATGATGCGCGGCGAAGAAACATCGAGCTACGACATGATTATTGCAGCCGATGTATTCGTATATCTGGGCATGCTGGATGAAATTGTTTCCGAAGCCAAACGCCTGCTGCGTGCGGGCGGCTACTTTATGTTTTCGGTCGAAGCTCTCGAGGCGCTGCCCATCGAGGCAGCCGTTTCGGAAAACAAACTCGGGTACAGGCTGAATCAATCGGGGCGTTATGCCCATTCCGCAAGTTATCTGGAAAGGCTGGCCTCCGCCAGCGGCTTTACCTCGCTCAGCATGATCTCCACGCCAGTCCGCCTCGAAGATGGGTTGCCGATCCCGGCGTGGGCGGCAGTATGGAAAAGCTGAAGATTGCAGGGCCAAGAAGGTTTTTGCACTTACACCTATAGCACTTTCAGCAGCAACTTCGTCGCCAGTATCAGCAACAGTACCGCGAACAGTTTGCGCAGCAATCCCACTTTCATGCGATGTGCGGCCATTGCGCCTAACGGGGCGGCGAGAATGGTGGCGAGTGCGACCCACAGCAGGGCAGGCAGGTAGACAAAGCCCAGGTTGGGCGCGGGCAGGGTATGCAGGCTCATGCCGGTGGCGATATAGCCCAGCGTGCCGCCCGCAGCGACCGGGAAACCGATGGCGGCGGAAGTGCCAATGGCGTTGCGCAACGGCACGTTGCACCATATGAGAAACGGCACGACGATGGTGCCGCCGCCGATGGAGACCATGCTGCTGATCCAGCCGGTGAGGGCGCCGACAGCGCTCATGCCCGCGAGGCCGGGCAACTGGCGCGATGGTTCGGGGCGCATATCGAGCAGGATTTGCGCGGCGGCGATATAGACAAATAGTGCGAAGAATATCCCCAATCCGCGCGGCGAGACGGATGCGGCAGACAAGGCGCCCAGCGCAGTACCCAGCAAAATTCCGGGGGTGATGTCGCGCACCACGCACCAGTTCACCGCGCCGTGCTGGTGATGTTTGCGTGCGCTGGCGAGCGAGGTGAACAGGATGGTCGCCATCGAGGTGCCGAGCGCCAGGTGCATCGCGTTCTCGGCGGGGAAGTGCTGCATGTCGAACAGGAACAGCAGCACCGGCACCAACAGCAAGCCACCGCCGACGCCGAACAGTCCAGCCATGAATCCTGCAGTTGCGCCGAGGGTCAGATAAGCTGCGCACCACTCCATCAGTCGCGCACCAGATGCGTGAGGATGAATTTCCACTCGGCGGGGTCGAGCGGCGTGATGGACAGGCGGTTGCCGCGCTGCAAGGCGCGCATGCGCTCCAGCTGCGGGTGGCGGCGCAGCTCCGCCAGCGGGATGAATTTTATTTTCTTCACCAGTTGCACATCCACGTTAAACCAGCGCGGTGTTTCCTGCGTCGCCTTGGGGTCGAAGTATTTGCCGTTGCGCTCGAACTGCGTGGCATCTGGATAGGCAGTGCTGCTGACACGCGCAATACCGGCAATGCCCGGCACAGCACAATTGGAGTGATAAAACAGTGCGCCATCGCCGATGCGCATCTGGTCGCGCATGAAATTGCGCGCCTGATAGTTGCGCACGCCGTACCATGCCACCGTCTGGCCGGGCAGGGCGCCCAGGTCGTCAATGCTGCAATCGCCGGGTTCGGATTTCATCAGCCAGTAGCGCATATTCAGTCCACCAGGGTTTGGTTGTCAGGATCAGCAGTGTCCGGCAATGCAGCTCAGGCACCTGGTTGAGAACAGGAAACAACATGCTCGAGGGTGTAGCCGATTTGAACATAATTTTCCGGGAACTTGCGGTTTTCCCCAGAGTTTCTCATCCTGTATTCAGGCAAACTGGCATCGCACAACTCATGGAGCATTTACCCATGAACACCGTGCATAGGCTTTTTGGTCTGTTGCAGGAGTTAACGTGCGGCAAAGGCCAGTTTACACTGGCGGGGTTGCAGCCAGTAAGTAGCCAGATCATTCAGCAGGTCGCAAAATTGCCTCACATCCCCAGGCTTGCCAACAAAGCTGTTGGCGCCGATTTGATAGCTCAGCAGAACATCAGGCTGCTCATATATCTCCGAAAACACCACGATGGGCAAATCCCATGTATGCGTAGCCATGCGCAACCTGCGCAACACCGCGAGTCCGCTTAACCTGGGTAAATCCAGGTCCAGCAAAATCAGCCTTGGCATGGGTTGTCTCAATTTTGCCCTTTGTGACAGCCACTCCAATGCTTCTTCACTATCCGGCACAACAGCCAACTGTAAGGGCGCATTACTCAGTACACATGCCTGACGTGCCAATGCAATCTCACCGTGATCATCTTCGATCAGCAAAATGTCATTTTGAATTTGATCAGCCTGTGACAACGCATCACTCCCGATGGGAACATGCCCGCGCAAAAGCGCGTTACCCGATGTTTTTCCGTATATTTATTGGGCAAATCAATCTCTTGGGCGTGAACCTACTACACCGTGCGGCACATTGTCAATATAAATAAAAACAGTGTATTGGGTTTATGTCTTAGAGTTGATGCTCATATTGAGCCTGCAATAACGTGATAAAAAGCCGGGTAATTTGGTTGAAATGCCCGGTATATAAGGCTCACAGTCTTGTTTTAACCCATTCAGGTACCGCAGAAAGTGCTGCTGCCAGATTGTCTGGTTGCGTGCCGCCTGCCTGCGCCATGTCCGCGCGTCCGCCGCCCTTGCCGCCCACCTGCTGCGCGACGAAATTGACCAACTCGCCTGCCTTGACCTTGGCAGTCAGGTCGGCGGTTACGCCCGCAATAAGCGCGACCTTGCCGTCGCTTACCGACGCCAGCACGATGGCTGCCGACTTGAGTTTGTCTTTCAGCTTGTCCAGCGTCTCGCGCAGCGTCTTGCTGTCCGCGCCTTCGAGAAGCGCTGCCAGCACCTTCACGCCGTTGATGTCCACCGCCTGATTCGCCAGCTCGTCACCTTGCGACGAGGCTAGCTTGGATTTCAATGCGGACAATTCTTTTTCCAGCGCCTTCACGTGATCCTGCACCTGCGCGATGCGCTGGGTCAGTTCGCCAGGCTGCGCCTTGAGCGCGGCGGCGGTTTCCTGCATGCGCGCATCGAGCTGCTGCACCCAGTTCACCGCGCCCTCGCCGGTGATCGCCTCGACGCGGCGGATGCCTGCCGCCACGCCGCTTTCCACCACGATCTTGAACAGACCGATGTCGCCGGTGCGCTGCACATGCGTGCCGCCGCACAGCTCGGTGGAGAATTTGTCCATGCCGACCACGCGCACGTGATCGCCGTATTTCTCGCCGAACAACGCCATCGCGCCGGACTTGATCGCGTCGTCATACGCCATCACCTGCGAGCTCACCGCTGCATTGGCCTGAATCGCGCGGTTCACAAGAGTTTCCACCGC
>JAQTOM010000007.1:21566-27069 GCA_028713345.1 Gallionellaceae bacterium
GCCCACATCGCCCACCTGCCCGCCCGATTCGGCATAGAACGGCGTATTGTCCAGCACCACCACGCCGCTGTCCGGCGCAAATAGCTGCTTTACCGCCACGTCGTCCTTGTAGAGGCCGACCACCTTGCCCTGCATCGCGAGTTTTTCGTAGCCGTGGAATTGCGTCTTCATGCCGTCATATTCCAGACCCGCCGTCATCTTGAACTTGCCTGCGGCGCGCGCCTGGTCGCGCTGTTTTTCCATCGCCACGTTGAAGCCTGCTTCGTCCACGGTCACGCCATGCTCGCGGCATACGTCCTGCGTCAGGTCGAGCGGGAAGCCGTAGGTGTCGTGCAGTTTGAATGCAACCTCTCCGTCAAGCATGGTTTCCCCTGCCTTCTTCAAGTCGGCAAGTTCAGCATCCAGTATCCCCATGCCATGCTCGATAGTCTCGAAGAACCGCTCCTCTTCCACGCGCAACACCCCGGTCACGCGCGCCTGCGCTGCAACCAGTTCGGGATAAGCCGTGCCCATCTCCCGGCTCAAGTCCGCCACGATCTTGTGGAAGAACGCGGCGCGGCAACCCAGCTTGTAGCCGTGGCGGATCGCGCGGCGGATGATGCGGCGCAGCACGTAGCCGCGCCCTTCGTTGCCGGGAATCACGCCGTCCACGATGAGGAAGGAGCAGGCGCGGATATGGTCGGCGATCACCTTGAGCGAGTTGTTGGTGAGATCGCTGGTGTTGGTCTCGCGCGCCGCCGCGCAAACCAGGTTCTGGAACAGGTCGATGTCGTAGTTGGAATGCACGTGCTGCAACACCGCCGCGATGCGCTCCAGCCCCATGCCGGTGTCCACGCTGGGTTTGGGCAGCGGATGCAGCACGCCGTGTTCGTCGCGGTTGAACTGCATGAACACGTTGTTCCAGATTTCGATGTAGCGGTCACCCTCGGCCTCCGCGCTGCCCGGAGGCCCGCCCCACACCTCGCTGCCGTGGTCGTAGAAAATTTCCGAACACGGGCCGCACGGGCCGGTGTCCGCCATCTGCCAGAAATTGTCGGAAGCGTAGCGCGCGCCCTTGTTGTCGCCGATGCGCACGATGCGCTCGGCAGGCACGCCCACCTCGTTCGCCCAGATGTCGTAAGCCTCGTCGTCCTCGGCATACACCGTCACCCACAGCTTGTCCTGCGGCAGCCGGTAAACCTCGGTCAGCAGCTCCCACGCGTACTGGATGGCGTTGCGCTTGAAATAATCGCCGAAACTGAAATTGCCCAGCATCTCGAAGAAGGTGTGGTGGCGCGCGGTGTAGCCGACGTTCTCCAGGTCGTTGTGCTTGCCGCCCGCGCGCACGCAGCGCTGCGCGGATGTGGCGCGCGTGTAGGGACGCTTGTCGTGGCCGAGGAAACAGTCCTTGAACTGCACCATGCCGGAATTGGTGAACAGCAGCGTCGGGTCGTTGCCCGGCACCAGCGAACTGGAAGGCACGATGGTGTGGCCCTTGGAGGCGAAGAAGTCTAAGAATTTCTGGCGGATTTCACTGCTTTTCATTGCGCACCTTAAATGTCAAAAGCCTTGTGGAATAGGGTGCGCATCATACCATGTGCTGCTTGCCAGCCATATTGCGGCATGCAGTGTTCGGTTTGCCTGTATTGGTTTTCGGTGATTTCCATCGCCGAGTTATATCAATAGTGTTCGGTGTGAAACGAGCGTCGCTCATTGCTTGCCCGATACCGTTATGCAAAATTCCGCCACTTGTCCCAGCACTCGTTGCGCCAGCCGGTTCGCCGCACTGACACCGCCGTAGGCATCTTCGCTGTCGGCCTTTTCCGTGGCATCGAATTGCCGCACAGCCAGCACGCGCTTGCTGCGCACGTCAATCAATTGCGCTTGCAGCGTGAGTTGTATGCGGCTGGGGCGAGATGTGAAATCGTGTTGCAGGCGGAGCAATTCAATATCGAGCCGGGCATCGGCGGGAATCGCACTCGCTGTTGGTACGACGGCACGGAAACTGGCGCTCTGTTCGATAGTCTGTATTAACAGCGGCCGCAGCATATGCGCCGGCGTGTCTGCCCAGCGGCTGTTGGCGAAGTAATTCAATTCATGCGGCTGCTGTAAATAAGCGATCTGTGCCGTTTCAAAACCGGGGCGGGCTTGCGGCATGTTTACCGCCAGCACCAGGTCGTGTTTGACTGTGGATGTCTGCATGGCGGGCCGCGCATCCAGCACATATATGTTCGGGCTGTTGCCCTGCGGGGTAAACAAGCCGGCGCAGCCGGCGAGCAGCAACACTGCCAGCAAGGCCGTTAGACAGGAAGCTCTTTGGTTATGCATAAGGGTGGCCATGATTTTCAGTCTCATTCGCCGGGGCCGTGTTTTGCCGGTGGCTTGCCGCGCAATAACACCCCCGGATTCTGTTCCAGCTGATCGCTGACGCGGCGCAGCGATGCAGTCAGGTCGCGCAATTCCAGCACCAGCTGGTGCACTTCGGGCAGCGTGGAAGAGGAAAATTGTTGCGCGCTATCCAGGGTGCTGCCGGCGCTTTCTCCGGCACGGGCGAGTTTGTTGGACATGCGGTCGAAGGCATCGGCGCTGCGCTGGACGCGCTGGGCGAGTTCGCTGGAAGTGCGGTCGAAGGCATCGGCGCTGCGCTGGACACGCTGGGCGAGTTGCGGCAACTCATCGCTCAGGCGCGAAGTGTTCTTCAGGGTGTGCGCCGCATCGGCCAGACTGGCATCGATCGTGCCCGAGCGTGCAGCCAGGGTGCGCGACAACACGGCAAGATCGGCCAGGGTACTCTTGACGATGCGGCGATTATTCTCATCCAGCATTGCATTGAGATTTTCGCTGGTGCGATTGAGATTGATCAGCAATGTGGTGACGGCAGAATCGAGCCGCGTCATCAGCGAAGGCACGCTCCTGATCACCGGATAGCTTTCGTTTGCCTGCGCCCGTAGCGGCGGCGAATCGCGGCCGCCCCCGGTCAGTTCGACATAGGCAATGCCGGTCAATCCCTGCACCTGCAGGATGGCTACCGTATCCACTTTAACCGGGATGCCGTGTTCGATGGCGAGCGTCAACTGCACCTGTTCGACATTGCCCGGTGCCAGCGTGATTTTGCGCAAGCGGCCCACTTCAACGCCGCGATAGCGTACCGGTGAGCTGAGATTCAGGCCGGCCACCGAATCCTGCATATAAGTCTGGTAAATGTCATACGACGTGCGATAGGATTTGCTGCTGCTTAACCACAGCACGCCGCCTATCAGTGCGGCGCTGAGCGCCAGCACGAACACGCCGACCACGGCAAAATTTACTTTTTCTTCCATGCCTGTTCACGCGCGGCGCGACCGCGCGGCCCATAAAAATATTCGCGAATGACCGGATGATCCAACTGCGACAATTCCGCCATACTGCCGATGCCCAGGATATGCCCCCCGTCCAGCACCGCCACCCGGTCCGCCGCACGCCACAGCAAATCGAGGTCGTGTGTCACCAGCATGATGGTCAATCCGAGCGCATCGCGCAAGCTCCGCACCAGTTCGTCGATGCCGCTGGCGCTGAGCGGATCGAGTCCGGCAGTGGGCTCGTCCAGAAACAGCAGCTCGGGATCGAGGGCGAGGGCGCGTGCCAGAGCGGCGCGTTTGCGCATGCCGCCGCTCAACTCACTCGGATACTTGGCGCCTGCATCGGCAGGCAATCCGGTCAGCGCTATTTTCAGCGCGACCACCTCGTCGATCAAACTTGCGCTAAGCCGGGTATGTTCACGCAACACCATGGCGACATTCTCCGCCACCGTCAGCGAACTGAACAGCGCTCCGCGCTCGAACATCACACCCCAGCGCCGCCGCAGCGGCAGGGCCTGCTCATCGTTGAGGCCGATGACTTCCTGGCCGAACACGCGGATCGAACCGGACACCGGCCGCAGCAACATGATGATGGCGCGCAACAGGGTGGACTTGCCGCAGCCGCTGCCGCCCACCAATGCAAAAATCTCGCCCGGTTGCACCGTCAGGCTGACATCCTGATGCACCACGGCCCTGCCGTAGCGCGTGTGCAGCTCGCGGATATCAACGACGGCATTATCGTGAAATTCGCGAAGCGAAACGTTTGCCCCCTCGCCCTCCGGGAGAGGGTTGGGGAGAGGGAAACGGGCATGGCAAGTTTCATTATCAGGGGCGGCATAATTGCCATGCCCGTTGGAGGGGGTTGGAATTTCCATCGCGGCACTCACAGGTCGAACCAGTTGAACACGATGGAAAACAGCGCATCGGCCAGGATGACCAGAAAGATGGACTGCACCACGCTGACCGTGGTTTGCCGCCCGACGCTATCGGCGCTGCCGCCCACCTGAAACCCCTGGAAACACCCCACCAGCGCGATGATCGCGGCGAACACCGGTGCCTTGGCAACACCGACCAGAAACGAGGACAGGCTGACTGCATCGCCGAGGCGGTTAAGGAAAATGTCGAAGTTGACATCTAATTTTGAGCGCGCCATGACCATGCCGCCGAAGATGCCGGCCATATCGGCAAATACCGTGAGCAGCGGCAGCGCGATGACCAGCGCCAGCATTTTGGGCAGCACCAGCAGTTCTTGCGAACCGATGCCGATAGTGCGCAGTGCGTCAATTTCCTCGGTGACTTTCATGGTGCCGATTTGTGCCGCATAGGCGGAGCCGGAGCGCCCCGCGATGATGATGGCGGCCAGCATCGGGGCGAGTTCGCGCACCATCGACAGCCCGACCAGGTCGACAATATAAATATTCGCGCCGAAACGTTGCAGCTGATCTGCGCCCTGGTAGGCGATCACCACGCCCATCAGAAACGTCAGCAGGCCGGTGATCGGCATCGCCTCAAAGCCTGCCGTTTGCAGGTTGTGCAAAATGGCGCGCCAGCGGATACGGCGCGGTTGCATGAGCGAGCGCACCAGCACCGTTGCGCTTTCGCCGACGAAGGCCAGCATGCCGAACAGCACCTCCAGCTTGAGCCAGGCTTGCCGCCCGATGCTTTCCAGCAGGCCAACTTTGGCGGGCAGCGCGGGTTCCGTGTGGGCGCTGCGGCCGGCGATTAGTTGCAGCAAGGCGTTGAGCTCCGGCCGCAAGCCGTCGAGCCGGATATTCTTGCCGCGCTGTTGCAGGGCATGCACCGTGCGATGCAGCAGCCACGCACCGGCGGTGTCGAGCGCCGAGATGGTAGTGCAGTCGAAAACCAGATCGCTTGCGGCGGGCCAGTCCGTCTGCGCCAGTTGTCGCTCCAGTGCGGCGATGCCCTGCACCGTCCACGCACCCCCGCAATGCACCTGCACGGAATTGGCAGAAGCATTGGCTTCAATTAGCAGTTGCGCAATTTGATCGGTTGGCATGGTCCGGTGCTTTCCCAAGGCGAACAGGATAGCACACGTAGCCCGTGTGCCAAGACGGTGAGGTGCATGTCGGAAGGGAGCTTATGTGCAACCGCCTATTTGGCAGGAAACTGCCGCTCTTTGGAAAGAAGTCAAAATGACCGCAGCAAAAGCGGCGCTAACGCAGGAG
>JAQTOM010000007.1:27169-53385 GCA_028713345.1 Gallionellaceae bacterium
TTCATTACCCTGAAAATAACCTCCATGGAAAACCCCCTTGATTGCAGGAAGCGCATCTGTCTGGATTTTTCTTTTTGATCTTTGGGGGGGGAGGCAAATTTTTTTTGCCACACCGCGCGTGCAGTCTCCAACTCGCCCTGTTTCAATTGCGGCAGCACCGCGCCGATGAGTTCATCGCCGATGCCTTTTTGTTTCAACTCGTGCACGATGCGTTGCACACCGAAGCGACCACGGCGCTGGTTGACCAGTTGATCTGCCGCACGTTCATCCGACAACCAGCCGCGTACGGCCAGCGCATCGAGTACGGCATCAACATCGTCGCCTTCCCGCGCATGCGGCAGCAGCTTGGCGTGCAGTTCTGCACGGCTATATTCGCGCCGCGCCAGGGACTGCATGGCGCGGACACGCAGCGTCGGCTCAGGCTTCTTTGCCACCGCTCTTGGATGCAGCGCCCTTCGCGCCCTTGGGAGCTGATGGAGCGCCGGCTCCTGCGGCGCTGTTTACCGCCGCCACGCCGACGGCTTCGCGTATCTTGTTCTCGATCTCGATGGCGATTTCGGGATGTTCTTTCAGGTAGAGGCGCGCGTTGTCTTTGCCTTGGCCGATCTTCTCACCCTTGTAGGCGTACCATGCGCCGGACTTCTCGACCAGTTTGTGCAGCACGCCCAGGTCAACAATCTCGCCTTCGCGCGAGATGCCTTCGCCATACAGGATGTCGAATTCCGCCTGCTTGAACGGCGGCGCCACCTTATTCTTCACCACTTTGACACGCGTCTCCGAGCCGATCACCTCATCGCCATTCTTGATCGCGCCGGTGCGGCGGATATCCAGGCGCACCGAGGCGTAGAACTTGAGTGCGTTGCCGCCGGTGGTGGTTTCCGGGCTGCCGAACATCACGCCGATTTTCATGCGGATCTGGTTGATAAAAATTACCATGGTGTTGGAACGATTGATATTGGCGGTGAGCTTGCGCAATGCCTGCGACATCAGGCGGGCATGCAGGCCCATCTGCGCGTCGCCCATCTCGCCCTCGATTTCCGCCTTGGGGGTCAGCGCCGCCACCGAGTCCACCACCACCACATCCACCGAGCCGGAGCGCACCAGCATGTCGGTAATTTCCAGAGCCTGCTCGCCATTGTCCGGCTGCGAAATCAGCAGTTCACTCACATTCACGCCGAGTTTCTGCGCGTACTGAGGATCGAGCGCATGTTCGGCGTCGATGAAGGCCGCGGTACCGCCCAGCTTCTGCATCTCGGCGATGACTTGCAGGGTCAGCGTGGTCTTGCCGGAAGATTCCGGGCCGTAGATTTCGATCACGCGCCCGCGCGGCAAGCCGCCCACGCCCAGCGCGATGTCCAGCCCGAGCGAGCCGGTGGAAACCACCTGGATGTCACGCGCCACTTCATGCTCGCCCAGGCGCATGATGGAGCCCTTGCCGAACTGCTTTTCAATCTGGCTCAATGCCGCCGCGAGTGCCTTGCTTTTATTGTCATCCATGCTGTTTCCCCTTCAGAAATGAAGCGTAATTATGGCATAAGCCAATGAACCGGAACCAGAGATATTCCAGAAAGGCTGTGCTGTGCCGGAAGATGCGTTTTCTGCTAGAGTGCAGATGAAACGCGTGGGCACATTTGCCCACCCTGCGAAAACTGCCCCGTGCGCTTTAATATAATAAGACGGATGACATACGTGATATGACCAGTTCCCAGCTTTACCTGCGCCTGCTCGGTTATGTCAAACCCCATTGGCGTGTATTTGCGGTATCCATTCTCGGCATGGCGGTGACGGCGGCCACCGAGCCGCTGTTGCCGGCCCTGCTCAAACCCATGCTGGACGGCACTTTTGTGCACAAGGACGACACGGTCATCCGTTGGGCGCCGATCTTCATCCTGGTGATTTTCCTGGTGCGCGGTGTGGCTTCGTTCGTCGGCACCTATGCCATCGGCTGGGTGGGCAACAAGCTGGTGATGGATTTGCGCGACGAGATGTTCCGCAAGTTGCTGACGCTGCCCACGCGTTTTTACGACGACCATGCCACGGGTAACCTGATCTCCAAGCTGACTTTCGACGTGACACAGGTCACTGCGGCGGCCACCAGCGTGGTGACGATTACCCTGCGCGATTCCATCATCATCGTTGGACTGCTGGGCTGGCTGATCTATCTCAACTGGAAACTTACCCTGCTATCGCTGGTGGTTGCGCCAGTGGTGGCACTGGTGATGACAACCATCAACCGCCGCCTGCGCCATGCGAGCCGTGATTCGCAGCGCGCGATGGGCGATATTACCCAGGTGGTCGAGGAGAGCATCACCGCGCACAAGGTGGTCAAGCTGTTCGGCGGGCAGCAGTACGAAAGCAGCCGTTTCAGTGAGCAGGCCAACTGGGTGCGCCGTCATACCATGAAGCAGGCGGCGGCGGCGGCGGCCAACGTGCCCATCGTGCAGATGGTGGCGGCGGTAGCGCTGGCGGCGATCATCTATCTGGCCACCGAGCAGTCGAAGAGCGACGAGACTACCGTGGGCGGCTTCCTGTCTTTCGTGGCAGCGATGCTGATGCTGACTGCGCCGATCAAGCGCCTGACGGGAGTGAGTGAATTCATGCAGCGCGGCTTGGCTGCGTCCGAAAGTGTGTTTGAACTGCTCGATACGCCGAGTGAGATTGATACCGGAAAAACTGCGATCGGGCGCACCGAGGGACGGATAGGGTTCGAGCGCGTGAGCCTGTCCTATCAGCAGGACGAACGGATGGCGTTGCAAGACATCAACCTGGAGATTCCCGCCGGGCAGGCGGTCGCGCTGGTAGGCGCATCCGGCAGCGGCAAGAGCACGCTGGCCAATCTCGTGCCGCGCTTCTATTCCCCGACCGGCGGGCGTATCACGCTGGATGGCCATGATCTTGCCGAGCTGACGTTGGCCAGCCTGCGCGCCAACATCGCGCTGGTCAGCCAGGAAGTGGTGCTGTTCAACGATACCGTTGCCGCCAACATCGCCTATGGCCAGATGCGTGCAGTGCCTGAGGCGGAAATCGTTGCCGCTGCCCAGGCCGCGCACGCGATGGAATTCATCCGCGAGATGCCGCAAGGCTTGCAAACGCTGGTGGGTGAAAAGGGCGTGCGCCTTTCCGGCGGCCAGCGCCAGCGCATCGCCATTGCGCGCGCCATCCTCAAGAATGCACCCATCCTCATCCTCGACGAGGCTACCTCTGCACTGGACAGCGAGTCCGAACGCCACGTGCAGGCCGCACTGGAAACACTGATGCAGGGGCGCACCACGCTGGTCATCGCGCACCGCCTGTCCACCATCGAAAAGGCCGACCGCATCGTTGTGCTGCAGAAAGGCAGGATTGTGGAAGTCGGTACCCACCGCGAGTTACTGGAAAAAGGCGGTGTGTATGCGCAACTGCACCGTATCCAGTTTGAGTGGAATGAAACGGTGAGCGAGAACTAAAAAACAGAAAAGATTGACAGCCATGGCAACGCTGACTAAATTCCGTACCCTGGCATTCCGGTCAGTCATAAGGAGAAAATCATGTCTGTTCTCGTTGGCAAGTCAGCTCCAGACTTCACTGCAACAGCGGTGATGGGCAACAATGAAATAGTCGGAACTTTCAACCTGAAAAAACATTTAGGCGGCAAGTACGGCGTGGTGTTCTTCTACCCGTTGGATTTCACTTTCGTGTGCCCTTCCGAATTGATCGCCTTCGACCATCGTCTGGATGAGTTCAAGAAACGCAATGTCGAGGTGATCGGCATTTCGATTGATTCGCAGTTCACCCATCTGGCCTGGAAAAATACGCCGGTTAATAACGGCGGCATCGGGCAGGTGCGCTATCCGCTGGTGGCCGACATCAAGCATGAAATCTGCCGTGCCTATGACGTGGAAGCGGGGGGTGGAGTGGCGTACCGCGGCTCATTCCTGATCGACCGTGCAGGCATGGTGCGCCACCAGGTAGTGAACGACCTGCCGCTGGGGCGCAACATTGACGAGATGCTGCGCATGGTGGATGCGCTGCAATTTACCGAGGAACATGGCGAGGTTTGCCCCGCCGGCTGGCATAAAGGCAAGGCAGGCATGGGCGCTTCCACCGAGGGGGTGGCGAAGTATCTGGCCGAACATGCCAGGGAATTATAGCCAGCTATTTCCGGTTCTGCCTTATCCAGTGGCAGGCGTAATCACAACGCGGGGCGTACTACTGGCTGCGACATTGTGCGGGCAGATAGTTTTCTTCCACTGAGCCGGTGTCGCAGCTCCAGTTAAACTTTCCTTCGGAAATATGCGGGACAAAAATAAGTGTCTTGCCGGATAGAGAGGCCTGGTTCTGCGAGAAGGTCAGTGTGATAACACCGTTTTCTACCTTGATTGTATATGACAGGTCGCCCTGCTCCTCAAATGTAGTGAAGTATGGTTTCGACTGCCCGTTTGGCTGGCGCAATGCGTTGTTATCGGCTGGAAGCGTCTTGCGCTCTTCGTAATAACTCGTGATTGCGTTCTGCAGCTCGCCAGTCTTGGCGGTCGCAAGCGTGGCCTTGATGCGTCCCTCGCGGTCACCGGAGTTGGCGAAAACCGTCCAGAGCAAACCTATGACGAGTATCTGTGCAATGACAAACACGACTACTGCGGTAGTCACACTTTTCTTGTTTTTAGGCTGAACTGCCATAGTGGTATATCTCCTGCGGTTAAGGGTTAAGCGAGTGGAATGTCGTTTCTAACTGGCTGTTGCCAGCGGATAATGAATTAATGTTTTTCCCTTGGCAGATACAAATCAGTGATGCTGCCTTCTGCAATCTCCGCCGCAAAGCCGATGGTTTCCGACAACGTCGGATGCGGGTGGATGGCCAGTGCCAGGTCTTCCATGTCTGCGCCCATTTCCAGCGCCAGCACGGCTTCGGCGATCAATTCACCGGCATTGCTGCCGACGATGCCGGCACCCAGAATGCGCCTGGTTTGCGGGTCGTACAGCAGCTTGGTAAGTCCTTCCTCGCGCCCCATCGACAGCGCACGGCCACTGGCAGCCCACGGAAAGCTGGCTTTCTCGCAGGCAATGCCCTGCGCCTTGGCTTGCGTTTCAGTCAGACCCATCCAGGAAATTTCCGGGTCAGTGTAGGCGACGGATGGAATGGTGAGTGCGTCGAAACTGGCCTTGTGTCCGGCGATCACTTCCGCGGCCACCTTGCCTTCATGCGTCGCCTTGTGCGCCAGCATCGGCTCGCCGACGATATCGCCGATGGCAAAGATGTGCGGCACGTTGCTGCGCTGCTGCCTGTCCACCGTAATGAAGCCGCGCTCGTTCACCACCACGCCAGCCGCTTCTGCATTGATCTCGCGGCCATTCGGGCGGCGGCCTGCGGCGAGCAGCACGCGGTCGAACAGTTGCGGCTCAGGCGCGTTAGCGCCTTCAAAGGTGACCTTCAGCCCTTCTTTTTTCGCCTCGATCTTGCTGACCTTGGTCTTCAGGTAAATCGCCTCATAGCGCTGCTCGATGCGCTTTGCCAGCGGGCGCACCAGGTCGCGGTCGGCGCCGGGGATCAGGCCGTCGGCCAGTTCCACCACCGAGATTTTGGAGCCGAGCGCGTCGTACACCGTGGCCATCTCCAGTCCGATGATGCCGCCGCCGAGGATGAGCATTTTCTTCGGCACATCCTGCAACGCCAGCGCGCCGGTGGAGTCGATCAGGCGCGGGTCGTCATAGGGGAAGCCGGGAATGCGCGTCACGCTGGAGCCCGCCGCAATGATGGCATGGTCGAAGGTGATGATTTTTTCGCCCTCGGCAGTCTGCACCGCGAGGCTGTTGGGCGAAGTGAATTTCGCCACACCATGCATCACCTGCACCTTGCGTTGTTTGGCCAGCGCGGCCAGTCCGCCGGTGAGTTTGGCAATGACACTTTCTTTCCAGCTGCGTATCTTGTCGATGTCTATTTCGGGCGGTGCAAAATTCACGCCGTGGTGTGCTGCTTTACCCGCTTCGTTGATGACCTTGGCCACATGCAGCAGGGCCTTGGAGGGAATGCAGCCGACATTCAGGCACACGCCGCCGAGCGCGGCATGCTTCTCGATCAATACCACCTGCTTGCCCAAGTCGGCGGCGCGGAACGCGGCGGTGTAGCCGCCGGGGCCGGCGCCCAGCACCACCACTTCGGCATGCATGTCGCCCTTGATCATGTTCACGGGAACGTGTGCTTCGTGCACAGGCGGCGCTGGCGCAGCGGATGACGTCGCGGGCTGGGAAGCCGATACAGTGGCGCTGCTTTCCAGCAGTAGAATCACACTGCCTTGGCTGACCTTGTCGCCGACCTTGACCTTTACCTCCCTCACCACGCCGGCAACGGGTGAAGGCACGTCCATGGCGGCCTTGTCGGTTTCCAGCGTGATCAGCGATTGCTCTACAGCCACGGCGTCGCCTGCTTTTACCGGCACCTCTATGATGGCGACATCCTTGAAGCTGCCGATGTCCGGCACCTTGACTGCGACGGCTTGGCTCATGTTTCAGCTTCGTACCTGCCCGCTGCCCAGCACGATGAATTTCTGTGAAGTCAGGCCTTCCAGGCCGACCGGGCCGCGCGCGTGAATCTTGTCGGTGGAAATGCCGATCTCCGCGCCCAGCCCGTATTCAAAACCGTCGGCGAAGCGCGTGGAAGCATTCACCATCACCGAGCTGGAATCCACTTCGCGCAGGAAGCGCATCGCCCTGGTGTAGTTCTCGGTCACGATGCTGTCAGTGTGCTGCGAGCTGTAGGTGTTGATGTGCTCTATCGCTGCGTCCAGTCCGGCAACCACGCGCACACTCAAGATCGGCGCGAGATATTCGGTGCACCAGTCTTCCTCGGTGGCGTTTTTCATCTTCGGAATGATGGCGCGCGCGGCAGCGTCGCCGCGCAGCTCCACACCCTTGTCCAGATAGATTTTGCACAGCGGCGGCAGCACTTTGGCCGCCACGCTTTGCGCGACCAGCAAGGTCTCCATCGCGTTGCACACGCCGTAGCGATGCGTCTTGGCGTTGTCCGCGATGCGGATGGCCTTGTCCAGATCGGCCCCATCGTCGATGTACACATGGCAGATGCCATCCAGATGCTTGATGACGGGAATCTTTGCCTCTTCCGAGATGCGCGCAATCAGGCTCTTGCCGCCGCGCGGCACGATCACATCCACATATTCCTTCATGGTGATGAGCTCGCCCACGGCGGCACGATCGGTGGTGGCGATAACCTGCACCGCCGTTTCCGGCAACCCGGCGGCGCGCAGGCCGGCATGCACGCAGGCCGCGATCGCCTGGTTGGAATGAATGGCTTCCGAGCCGCCGCGCAGAATGGCGGCATTGCCGGATTTCAGGCACAGGCCGGCGGCATCCGCCGTGACGTTGGGGCGCGACTCGTAGATGATGCCGATCACGCCGAGCGGCACACGCATCCTGCCGACTTGGATGCCGGAGGGGCGGTAACTCATGCCGCTGATCTCGCCGATCGGGTCGGCCAGTTGCGCGATTTGCAACAATCCTTCGGCCATGGAGCGCACGGCCTTCTCGGTCAGCGTAAGGCGATCCACCGAGGCGGCGTCCAGGCCGCTGGCGTGTGCGGCGGCCACGTCCTTGGCGTTCTCCGCGATGAGTTGTGCGCTGCTGCCCAGGATGGCTTGGGCGATTTCCTCCAGCGCACGGTTCTTCGCGGCAGTGTCCGCCTGCGCCATCCGGCGTGAAGCAGTGCGTGCCTGCTGCCCGATTTGCTGCATGTATGCCTTGATATTTTCCATCGTGCTGATCTCGTAAGAGCCCGGCGCGCATTTTACCATCGCGCTTGAGTTAAAATGTGCGCCTTATTTGAGTGAGGCTCCGCGTGTCCGATATCCTGAAAAAAATCCTTGCCGTCAAGGCGCAGGAAGTTAATGCAGCACTGGCCACGAAACCGCTGGCGCAAATCCGCGCCGAGGCGGAACAGGCCGCACCCACACGCGATTTCGCCGGTGCGATCCGCTGCAAGATTGTGGCAGGCCAGCCCGCGATAATTGCCGAAATCAAGAAAGCCAGCCCGAGCAAAGGTGTCCTGCGCACAGATTTTCGTCCGGCTGAGATTGCCGCAAGCTATGCACAGCATGGCGCGGCGTGCTTGTCGGTGCTGACTGACGAACAGTTCTTTCAGGGCTGTGCCGAGTATTTAAAACAGGCACGTGCCGCCTGTGCCATCCCTATACTGCGCAAGGATTTCATGGTGGATGCCTACCAAATCTACCAGGCGCGGGCGATGGGTGCGGATGCCATCCTGCTGATTGCAGCAGCGTTGGGCCTGGCGCAGATGAAAGCATTTGAGGCGCTGGCGCACAGTCTCGGTATGGGTGTGCTGGTGGAGGTGCATGATGGCGCGGAGTTGGATATGGCCTTGCAACTAAAAACCCCGCTCATCGGCATCAACAATCGCAACCTGCGCACCTTCGAGGTGAGCCTGCAAACCACGCTGGATTTGTTGCCGCGTATCCCGTCTGGGCGCATCGTGGTCACAGAAAGCGGCATTCTCAAGCCGGAAGATGTGGCGCTGATGCGCTCACACGATGTTCATGGTTTTCTGGTGGGCGAGGCGTTCATGCGTGCGGAAGAACCTGGGATAGAGTTGGCGCGGGTGTTTGCGCTGGAATGATTGTTCTCAGGGAAGGCATCATAAACAAGGGTTATTTCCCCCAGCATGCCCGGTTAAGCTGCGGTGCGTAGGCACTCAGGCCGGTGACGGCGAATTCGGCCTGTACGGGCGCGCCGTTGAACGAAGTGAATTCAAACATGAATTTTTGGGACTGGGTAAACTGCTTGATCAGCGAGGTCGCGTCGCGTGTGGAGGCGGAAACCGTCGCGTTGGTCACTTCCCGCCAGCGCTGAGGGGCAGATGCATTGCCATCGAGTTGGACACGCACGATTTGTTGGTCGACCACAGTCACTTCCAACGCCATCTCCGTTTCAATGTATAAGGCCGCCTTACCCTTGCTGCATTGAATGGTCAGGGTGGGAACGGATGTTTTCATCCAGCCTGTTACCGCTTTTTCTGCTTTAAGCGATAAAGTCAGGGAATCTGCCTCTGCCGAAGGCGCGGCCAAGGCTCGCCACTTGCCGGGTGATGGTGGTGCAGTTTCAGCAGTTGCCGAGGGGGCGCCAAGGTGGAATAGCATGAGCGCAAGGGCATATGGTGCCATCCGCGTAATAGTCATGCAACTTATTGTTTGGCTACAGTATCCTTTAAAGATAGGGTGCATCGCATCGCTCCTTTGAGGTGTTTCAAATGGGTGTTAGTGTACTTGAAGTTGGGCAATTTCTCGCTTGCAGCTATGTTAGAAGCTGGATCTGCATGGTAATATCTACACTCTTGGCAGCTTGCCGTAGGTTTAATCTTGGCAAACGCCGTGATTACACTTGGGGTTTAGATATAGGGTTATTTCTGATTAAGCGTGACTAGTTCCTGGCCAGGTTGGGTTCATTTTCACGAAAGTTGATATACATCAAAGAAAAATCGAGTCTGGGCAACGAAAATTGCCGTCGCTAAGTGTTGCCTAGCAGGCTACTGGCTCACTTATTGTATTAAAAATACTGGAATCAGGAGAATAGACTGATGGAAGCAGCGAAACAAGGAATTACAGCCAATGTGCATAAAGCACAAATATCCGGGGCACGCATGGTTCTTATAGGTGTGATTGCTGCTACGGTGTTGTATATGGCGTGGGGTATCATCAAAATGATTTTGTAGTTAGTTTCTTAGGGTGTTTTTGAACTGTTTTAGTTATTGTGCCAGGGAGGCCATTATGTCAAATGAACCAATTGAACAACAAACTGTTTTGCAGCGTATTCTCGATGACATCAACTTGATAATGTGTCTGTGTTTGGTGGTGCCGACAGTGTTTTATACGCTATGGGGGGTAATGGAAGTTGCCACCATCCCGTTGGGCAAGTAGCCGCGTTTTGAACGGTTGAATTAATTTATTTCTTACTTTTAAGAGGGGGCTTCAATGGGTTATTCATTTACTCCACCAGCAAAGAATTGGGCGACCGAGCCGATCGAGCGCACCGAAATTTTATGGATCATAATCGCGCTTGCATGGTGTTTATTCATGTTTGTCTGGATGATCGCTTGGCACTGGATCGGCAACCAGAACATGAACAACGAGGCATATAAAATTCTGCCGGAAAGCTACGCCAAGAAAGTCGAAGACTTCACGGCTAAATACACCATCCGTCAGGATGCAAACGATCCGAGCCTGCCGGTGGTGTCGCCACCTCCGGGCAGCGATGTTTATCTGGCGGCTAGCCGCTTCCAGTGGCGTCCACTGCTGGAGATCCAGAAAGGCAAGACCTATCGCGTACATATTTCATCACTTGACGTGGATCATGGTTTTTCCTTGCTGCCAGAAAATATCAATTTCACGGCCTATCCGGGCTATGAATCAGTGATAACCATGACTCCAAACAAGTCTGGGCAATTTGACATTATATGCAACGAATACTGCGGCTTCGGTCATCACATGATGCTCGGCAGAATTTACGTAAAGGAGTAGGACGACCATGGCTATAACAACCGCTCAATCACCATTTCGCATTGACCCGCTGTCCGGTCTGCGCATCGACCTGCAAGCTCAGGCGCTGGTAAAAATTAATGCAGTACTCGCAGTCGTTTTTCTGTTAGTCGGCGGAGCTGCCGGTTTGCTGGTTGCGTTGACGCGCTGGCCAGCAGTGCATTTGCTTCCGGCTGATATGTTTTACATGGCACTCACGGTACACGGTATCGTGGCGCTTATGGTATGGATTATCTTTTTTGAAATTGCAGTTATCTATTTTGTTTCCACAGCATTGCTTAGTTGTCGAATAGCGACGCCGGGGTGGGCTTGGACGCAGGTCTGGCTGATGGTTATCGGCGCAGCCATGACTTTCGTCGCAATCCTGCAGGGCAATTCCAGCGTCATGATGACCTCTTATCCTCCGCTGGAAGCCGCCCCGCATTTTTACTTGGGGTTGATCCTGTTCGCGGTGGGAGCGTTAATCGGCTGCTTCGTATTCTGGGGTACGCTGGTGATTGCCAAGGAAGAGAAAACCTATGAAGGCTCCTTGCCGCTGATAGTGTATGGCGCCATGGTGGCAGTGTGTATAGCGGTTTTCACTATCGCCTCGGGTGCCATTATCCTGATTCCAACCTTCCTGTGGTCGGTAGGTTTGATCAAGAGCATTGATCCGATGATGTATCGCGTGATCTGGTGGGCGTTCGGCCACTCGTCGCAGCAAATCAACGTGGTTACCCATATCTCGATCTGGTACTGCATCGCTGGTCTGATATTTGGCGCCAAGCCGATGTCGGAAAAAGTAAGCCGCACCGCTTTCCTGTTGTATATCCTGTTCCTGCAATTTGGTTCGGTTCACCATCTGCTGTCTGACCCGGGATTGAGCTCGGTATGGAAAGTATTCAATACCAGCTATATGATGTACATGGCGGTGCTGGCAAGCTTGATTCACGGTCTGACTGTGCCTGGTTCGATCGAGGTGGCACAACGCAGGAATGGCTATAACAATGGCCTGTTTGAGTGGCTCCGCAAGGCGCCTTGGGGTAACCCGGTATTCTCCGGTATGTTCCTGTCGCTGGTGGGCTTCGGCTTCGTCGGTGGTATTACCGGGGTGGTGATGAGCGTGGAGCAGGTGAACATGATCATTCACAACACCATCTACGTGCCAGCGCACTTCCACGGCACAGTGGCGGGTGGTACTACATTGGCGTTCATGGCATTGACTTACTTCCTGATTCCCGTGTTGTTCCAGCGTGAAGTTATCATGCCGGGATTGGCGAAATGGCAGCCTTGGCTGTTTGGTATCGGCATCAACGTATTTGCTATCGTCGTAATGGGCGCAGGCACGTTGGGCGTACCACGCCGTCACTACGACATAACTTTCGCCGGACAAGCGTTGGCTCATGAATGGCCGGGTCTGATATACATGATGATGACCGTCGGTGAAATCGGCGCGGTATTGGCAGTAGTCGGCGGTGCACTGTTCTGCTACATTGTGGTGGGTTCCATCCTGTGGGGCAAGAAGGTGCCGGCAGATGCCAAGTGCATAGTGGCTCCTCCAGCAGATGCGGGTGGCCATAAGGAAATCGGTGCCGGTGGTTTCGAGGCTCCCGGAACGTTTATCCTGGCTATGGTGTTGTTTGTGACCCTCGTACTCTACTACTTCGTCAACTTTAAGTATCTGGCTACCTTGTGGACCTTGGCCTAAGGTGCGGGTAACCTGAGGTGCACCAAGACTGGTGGGGAGGCTCAGCCTCCCCACTGTTATGGAGTTAACGGCAAAGGCGTGGCACACTTCGCGCCCAACCACTTGGGGTTCGTATATGGGAACAGCTATTAAACAATTTACCGATTTATTCAAGCTGAGAATCGGCATAGTCATCAGTTTTACTGCGATAGCTGGAGTGGCGGTAACGCCGGGTTCTCTGGCTGGGTGGAAAATCGCCCTGTTAGGGCTGGCAGTATTAATATCCTCGGCGAGTGCAGGTGCATTCAATCAATATGTAGAGCGGGATATTGACGTGATCATGGCGCGCACCAGCAGGCGTCCGTTTGTCACTGGCACGCTTCGGCACGGCCCTTTCTGGCTGTGTGTCATTCTTGCCATGCTGGCAGGATCCGTATCGGTTGCTGCAATGGCGCTCAATTTTACCTCTGCATTGTTTGTGTTTCTGGGGGCATTTTTTTACGCTGTGGTTTATACGGTGTGGCTGAAGCGCCGCACCTGGATGAACATCGTAATTGGTGGGCTGGCTGGCAGTTTTGCGGTGCTGGCCGGTGCGGCGGCAGTCGATCCGCACTTGAGTTCGCAGGCTTTGATTTTAGCTGCAATATTGTTTCTGTGGACGCCGCCACATTTCTGGAGCCTGGCGATCGCTTATCACAAGGATTACGACGCAGCCAAGGTTCCTATGTTGCCGGTAGTTGTTGGCGATGAACGTGCAGCAAACATTATTCTCGGCAGCACTATATTGCTTGTGGCAACTTCGCTGATGCCGGTATTCTATGGCATGGGTTGGATTTATTTCATCGGTGCGGCAAGCGGCGGTGCGTATTTTCTGGCGAAGAGCGTACAATTGGCGCGCACTCCCAGTCGCGCCACGGCGATGTCGTGTTTTCATGCTTCGCTCATGCAGCTGACTTTACTGCTGGTAGCTGCAATGCTGGACGCAGCTTTGTAACTTACAGATGCGTTTATTGTGGTTGTTTGGCCTGCTGATAGGGCTGGCGCGTGTAGCGTTTGCTTTGGAAGTTGGCAATCAAGCAGTGGCACCCGCCAAATTCGATCAAAAATCTGCAATGCAATTCAGTCAGAGTGTAGTTGGCCAACAGGTCGGCGACTACACTCTGCTTGATCGCAAAGGGCGTTCAGTCAAGCTTTCCAGCTATCGCGGCAAACCATTGCTGGTAAGTTTTATCTATACCGGCTGTTCGGAGGTTTGCCCGGTTACTACGCAATTTCTTGCCAAGGCAGTGAAATACATGCAAGCCGCCCTTGGGGCTGACAGCTTTGCGGTGATATCGGTGGGCTTCAATGCGCCTTGGGATTCGCCTCAGGCAATGAGTGATTTCGCATCGCGGCAACACATAAATCTGCCAAACTGGGAATTCATGAGTGCAGATGCGGTAACGATGAAAAATCTCACGCGCGATATGGGATTCAGTTACGCATATTCTGTTACTGGCTTTGACCATATTTCCCAACTTACCCTGATTGACCAGGAAGGCAGGATTAGCCGCCAGATTTATGGCGACAGTTTTAATTTGCCCGTATTGGGTGAGCCATTGAAAAAACTGGTGGGCAATGTGCAAACCCAGTATCCCGGCTGGGAGGGGATAAGTAACCGTATTCGCTTGTTCTGCACTATTTATGACCCTGGAACAGGTACATACCGCACCGATTATCTTTTCTTCGTCAACTTGTTTGTCAGCATAATAGTAATTTGCACATTGATTGCCTGGGTTGTGCGGACATGGCGTCGCAGCCCGAGGCGTGGCTCACCTAAAATTGACCAAGTGGCGTAGCTGAAGAAGCTGTGCAAACCATGAGGCTTTACACGCAGTTTTGGTATGGACGACGCAAATTCGCTGTTTGCATTCGCGCTTTTGAACTGACATAATATGCATTTAGTATATAACTTTATACGCTTGTACCCTGTAGTCACTCATTTCTCAATCAGGAAGTCGCGCTTTGCGCAATTCCATCAATAATATGAGGTGGTCGTGATCAAACTTATGCAACGCATTGGACAAAGCCTGCTGCTGCGGGTTGAGAAGGGGTTTAACTCTGTCTTCGGCCCGGAGTTAAATCCGATGTATCAACTCGGTGCCATTACGTTCTTCCTGTTCTGGATAGTGCTGGGAAGCGGTATTTATATTTATGCTTTTTACCGCACCGGAATGGAAGAATCATATTCTTCCGTTGAACACTTTACTCGCGAACAATGGTATCTGGGCGGCATCATGCGCAGCCTGCACCGCTATGCCTCGGACGGTATGGTGCTCCTGGTACTAATACACATGCTGCGCAATTTTGTGATGGATCGCATAAGCGGTTTTCGCGCATTTTCATGGATTACCGGGGTATTGCTATTGCTTATCCTGTTTATTTCCGGCATCAACGGCTATTGGCTGGTGTGGGATCAGCTTGCGCAATTTGTTGCGGTGGCAACTACGGAATTGCTGGATGCGCTGCCAATTTTCCCTGCGCCGTTGGTGCGCAACTTCCTGACCCAGGAAAGCGTCAATGAC
Organism: Gallionellaceae bacterium; assembly: GCA_028713345.1. Lineage (GTDB taxonomy): Bacteria > Pseudomonadota > Gammaproteobacteria > Burkholderiales > Gallionellaceae > JAQTOM01. The sequence continues at coordinate 41,935 of JAQTOM010000007.1, forward strand.
CGTTTCTTCTCGGTTTTGTCGTTCGCGCACCTTGGGATTCCAGTCGCGATGCTGGCCGTTATCATGATTCACACCCAGCGGGTAAGCGGCGCGAAGACACAGCCTTCAAGGAAACTGGCGATAGGGGTTGGACTCTCTCTGTTGGTGCTGTCTCTGATAAAACCGGCCTTGAGCCTGGCTCATGCTGACCTTGGCGTCGTGGCCACCCATATAAAGCTTGACTGGTTTTTTATGGCGCCATTCCCATTGATGTATGCCTGGTCGCCTGTTCATGTGGTGGAGTTGCTTGGCGGGATTCTTGTGCTGTTGCTGCTAATGCCGCTGCTTGCGCGTACCAAACGCGGCTCTGAAGACTTTCAGATTGCTACTGCACCGAGCATGCGGACCTTTTCATCCAAGCCGGGCGAGACTGTATTAGAGGCCGCATTACGCCAGGATATTCGTTTGCCGCACCAATGCCGCGATGGCGCCTGCGGGGCGTGCAAAGGCACTATTCTGCATGGTACGGTGGACTATGGGCTGTATCAGGAGGGCGTGTTGACCGAGGCGGAAAAGCAGGCAGGGAAAGCGCTGTTTTGTTGCGCCAAGCCATTATCCAACCTGGAAATCGAGTACTACGAAAATGAGACGCTGAAGCAGTTGAAGGTCAAGACGATGCAAGGCATCGTGCACAAGATGGTGCGTGCCGCGCCGGATGTGATGGTGCTGTATCTGAAATTGCCACGGGGTAGCAAGCTGCCGTTTTTTGCCGGTCAATACCTTGATGTCTTGCTGGAGGATGGTTCACGCAGGAGTTTCTCATTTGCAAATCCGCCGCACGATAACGAGTTCATCCAGTTGCATGTTCGCCACATTCCGGGCGGCAAGTACACTACACACATTTTCACGCAGATGAAGGAAGGAGATGAAATTAAATTTGAAGGACCGCTTGGCTCATTCTTCCTGCGTGAAGAAGGCGACAAGCCGATAATTTTTGTAGCCGGAGCCACCGGATTTGCGCCGGTAAAAAGCATGATCGAGAACGCATTCTTCACCGGCACAAAACGTCGCATGCTGCTGTACTGGGGAGTGAGAGCGCGCAAGGATTTATACATGGCCGATTTACCGGAGCGCTGGCAGCGGGAGCACGATAACTTTACCTTTATTCCTGTCTTATCCGAGCCTGGGCCGGATGATAACTGGCAAGGGCGCACCGGCCTGGTGCACGAGGCTATTCTGCAAGATCATCCAGACTTGAGCGGCTTCCAGGTTTATGCTTGTGGATCGTTGAAAATGGTGCAGGCCGTACGCCCGTCTTTCACCTCACGGGGTTTGCCGGAAGACGCATGTTTTTCGGATGCTTTTATGGCTTCTTCTTTTAAAATTGTACAAACTGCCACGGAGGTGCAGCCATGAGCCGGCCATTGCAATATTTTGGACAAGGGGTCGCCTTTGCGGTATTCGCCGTAGTGGTGGGATATTTGTCAACCTCGCCGGAGTATGTGCATTTGCCGGCAGATAACGCGTTGGTCAAGCTGAGCTTCAGCCACGCAGCGCAGCACAAGATGGCATGCCGTGAACGTACCGACGAGGAGTTGGCCAAATTGCCCAAGCATATGCGCATACGCAAGGACTGTCCGCGCGAGCGCGCCGATGTGGTAGTGGAACTGGAAATGGATGGCAAGCAGATGTTTCATGTTGTGTTGCCGCCAACAGGATTGACACACGATGGGGCTTCATCAATTTACAGGCGCTTTCCAGTGCTGGCAGGAGAGCACAATTTTGTGGCACGCCTGAAGGATCAGGCGGAAGGCGACTTCAACTTTGTGTATGAAGAAAAAGTTCACCTTGCCGCTGGCAGGGTAATGGTGATCGATTTCAAGGCAGACGTTCCTGGTGCGACTGGGTTCATGTTTATAAATTAGGACAATATGACTGTTTCAGCAGAATCGAAATGTACAGGCGATGCGCTGCCAGATGTTGGCGGCGCATTTGCATTGCCGACCCCGCATCAGTCTAGCCAACGCTTGGCCGCAGGATGGATGTGGTTGAGTTTTGCCGCCTTGGTAGGCGCAGGTTTTTTCGCGCTGCTGGTAGTGTTGGCGCGCACGCCATATGTATCCGATCTTTTTCCTACAGTGGATTTCTTTCGTAGCGCCTTGGTGGTGCACGTAGATTTATCGGTTCTATTGTGGTTTTTTGCATTTGCCGGTGTGTTGTGGGGTGCTGCTTCCCCGCCCAGATTGCTGTTCCTCGGTTGGGTGGCGCTGTTGCTGGCGGTGTCGGGTGTGCTGGTAGTGGTGGTTTCACCGTTTGTCAGCGCTGGCGGGCCCATCATGAACAACTATGTTCCGGTGCTGGAGAACCGTGTGTTTCTTACGGGTCTGCTATTGTTCGCTTGCGGTATTGGCTTGCTCGCCTTGCGTGGCCTGCTGACAATTCCGTTCAACCGGGTTGGCTCGGGAAGGGACGGCGGCGTGCTTTGCTTTGGCCTGTATGCTGCCGCAGCGGCGACAGTCATGGCTCTTGTCGCCTTCTCCTGGGCATTCGCAACCATACCCTTTTTCGTGCGCGGCTTGCCTTATTACGAGGCGCTGTTCTGGGGCGGCGGCCACGTGATGCAATTTGTCTATAGCCTGCTGATGCTGGTCGGATGGCTGTGGCTGGCCACCGAATGCGGCGCACGGTTGCCTTTGACTCCGCGTGTGGCTTTGGTTTTGTTTGCCCTCGGGGCGGCGCCGGTTCTGTTTACGCCGATGATTTACGCTCTTTATGAAACCAATTCCGGCGCCAATATGGGAATGTTCACCCAGATGATGAGAGTGGGCGGCAGCCTTGCGGTCGTACCGATAGGATTGGCGGTAGTGTTTGCGATATGGAAGCGCGGTTACCCGGATGCGGCAGTACGCCCACAGTTTGCCGCCTTGTTGTGTTCATTGGTTTTGTTTGCGGTAGGCGGCGGCATCAGCCTCCTCATAAAGGACAGCAACACCATCATCACCGCGCATTATCATGGTACCGGCGGGGCGGTGAGCCTGGCGTTCATGGGGATGGCTTTTGTGTTGCTGCCCAAGCTGGGATTCCGCACACCGGATTTGAAGCTCGCCAGTTGGATGCCCTACGTGTACGGCATCGGGCAATTGCTGCATATCATCGGGCTGCTATGGTCTGGCGGTTACGGCGTGCAGCGCAAGGTTGCGGGAGCAGCCCAGGAGCTGCATAGCTTCGGCCAGGTTGCCGGAATGGGATTGATGGGGATAGGTGGCCTGATCGCCGTGGTTGGCGGCTTGATGTTCCTGGTAGTGGTGTTCCGGGCGATGAGAGCGCGCCCCATCTAACGTATAGGCCACCGCAAGTTATGAAGCCTGGCGCACCATGCCCGTTTCTAGCCATTCGATTAAGCTCGCAAGCGGGTAAGCCGCTGGTTATCACTACGCGAGTTTCACGTTAAAACCGCAGGCGGCTGTTTGCTGCGAGTAGGCAGGTGGCTGACATCCCATGTACAAATCTCTCCGAAATATTTTGCAGCGCCTGGAAAACCTGTTCAATGCAGCGTTTGGTCAGGCGTTGAATCCGTGGCACCATCTCGGTGCAATTACTTTCTTCCTGTTCTGGGTAATACTGGCAAGCGGTCTTTACCTCTACATTTTTTTCAGAACAGGGGTGGCGGAAGCCTACCAGTCAGTCGAGTATATTACCCATGAGCAATGGTACGCCGGTGGTGTGATGCGCAGCCTGCATCGCTATGCCTCCGATGGCATAGTGCTGACGATGCTGTTGCATATGTTGCGCAATTTTCTCACCGGCCGTTTTCACAGCTACCGCTGGTTTTCCTGGGTGATCGGGGTGCTGCTGATCTGGCTGATATATGCCTGTGGCATTAACGGCTATTGGCTGGTGTGGGACAGGCTGGCGCAATTCATCGCGGTGGCCAGCGCGGAATGGTTCGATTGGTTGCCGCTGTTCAGTCAGCCGCTGGCGCGCAATTTCCTCAGTCAGGGCGATGTCAGTGACCGCTTCTTTACGCTGTTGTCGTTTGCGCACATTACCCTTCCCTTGGTGTTGTTGCTGGTCATGTGGGTGCATACCAAGCGCATGAACCATGCCGAAACCAACCCGCCACGGTATCTTGCGGTCGGTGTGGTGGTGACGTTGCTCATACTGGCGTTGATCAAGCCGGCATTAAGCCACGCACATGCCGACCTGGCATTGGTGCCCGGTGTGATCCGGCTCGATTGGTTTTACCTCGGGCTATACCCGTTGATTTACGCCTGGTCGCCAGGTGCGGTATGGGCGTTAGTCGCCGGTATTACTTTGCTGCTGCTTGCGGTGCCGAGGCTTTTCAAGCCGCATACGCACAAGCCGGTGGCGGAGGTGCACCTGGATAATTGCAATGGCTGCGAACGCTGCTTTAATGATTGCCCCTATTCGGCCATCGTGATGAAGCCGCGCAACGATGGCCGACCATACGCATTGCAGCCGGTGGTGGATCCAAATCTATGCGCGAGCTGCGGCATTTGCGTCGGTGCTTGCCCTTCCTCGATACCGTTCCGGCACAATGAACTGGTGAGCGGCATCGAATTGCCGCATCAGTTGTTGACAACCCTGCGCGCCGATACCGACCACGCGCTGGCTACGTTGCACGGGAATGCGCGTGTAATGGTGTTTGGTTGCGACTGTGCTTACGATGTGCGGGCGTTGCAGGCGGAAGGAGTGGCGGCAATTTCACTGCCCTGCATCGGCATGTTGCCACCGGCATTTGTCGATTACGCATTGCACGATGCACGCGCCGACGGCGTGCTGATTGCTGGCTGCCGTGAATGTGACTGCCAATACCGGCTCGGTATCCACTGGACCGAGCAGCGCCTGGCGCGAGAGCGGGTGCCGCATTTACGCCAGCGCGTGTCGCTGCAACGTATTGAGCCATGTTGGGCAGGCAGGCAGGATGGTGAGTTGGCGGGCGCTGCGCTTGCCACCCTGCGCGCACGGATTGCGCAGTTGCCGCAGGAAATACCTGTAGATGAGGATAAGCACTGAACCATAGCCAGAAGTTGGCTAACCACGGAATGCAGGGAGTACTGGAAGATCATTCAGAATCGCCCTTGCCATCCCAGCAGTGCACCGTGTTCCGCCATCAGATTCAACCTGGCTATCATTGACGGTGGCTTCATGCAGGTCAAGCGGTGCAAAACTTCATTTCTCGGACTCGCGAACAATATCGGAAAGGGATGAAACAATTGCAGCCAGACTTAATGCCATGCGAATCAGGATTTGTTGTCCGCACTTGGGATGGGTTATTAAAAAATTATAAAAATCTTCGCGGGAAAGATAGTAGCAGATGATGGATGTATCGGCTATTACGTCGGCAGTTCGGGCACCCTCTGTAAGCAATCCTATTTCGCCGAAGGTTACGCCTGGCCGAAGGCTGGCGTAACGGAGCATGCGACCCTCCAGCAGGCGTGATATGGTGACGCGTCCGGAAACAAGAAAAAACATCCCGTTGCTTATGCTTCCCTCACTCACCAGTTTCATCCCGGACGAAAATTCCATGCGTTTCATTTTTGATTCCAGATAGGCGATATCCTCCGGCAATAAGCCGTTGAGAATATCAAACTTCTCCAGGGGATGCTGCGCGTTAAATCCGTAGGTAAGATCGGCTTCAACAATCATTAAATCTTCAGCCGCGGAAAGGGCGGCATTCGTATCCTCAAATATGCGCTGCTCATTGATTATTCTGTCGAAACCATATTCCTTAAGGGCTTTTATTAAACGGCTCTCATTTAAGTACGATAAATATAAAATGCGATTATCCCTTGCCAGATGTTCGTCCAGCCGCTCAAGGGTCACCACACCGCTGCTGTCGATGTCCGTTACACGCTTCATGTCAATGATAACGAAACGGCAATCCTTGCTGGCCACCTCCATTTCCTGAACAACCTGATCAACTGAGCCGAAGAAAACAGCACCCTGTATTTCAACGACCACAATTTCTTTCATGTGCTTTCCAAGAAATTCCTGTTCATTGGCTGGTCGGCTGTTGCGTGAGCGAATCTGGTTTCCAAAGACGATACGGCGAATAACACTTCGTGATATCTGGCGCAGGAAAGCGCCAAAAGCCAGGATCATTCCCCCGCCCAGTGCTGCCAATGCACCGAAGAAAAAGACCAGGGCGCTTACTGCCACAACAATGGCGAGGTTGAAGTAAAACTCGTGGCTGAGTTTTTCGTGCACCTTGCGGGTAAAAAGGTTCCTGATGAGCTTCAGGCTCCATTCGTCCATTTGATGGAGCAGTGACGCAATGACTACACCTGCCATGACCGGGAGGGGAATCATTCCGATTATCTGTCCCAAGCCAAGGACTATGGCCAGAAGCATTCCCGCATGTGAGAAATGGGCAATCCGGGTACGCCCGCCACTTTCGATTACCAGGTTGGTTACGGAAGGAGAGCCTCCGGTCGGCATCCCGCCCATTACCCCTCCCAGCAAATTACCCACCCCTTGGGTGGTCAATTCCTTATTGCTGTTATGCCGGGTGCCAAGCAATGCATCTGCACCGGAGATGCTGATCAAGGATTGCAATGAAGCAATCAGGGAAATGGTTATGACGGTCGCCAGAATATCCGGAAGAAACGTCATGAAGCTCGGACTCGATACCAGACCTGCTATTGCGCTGACTTGCGGATGTATGGGCAGGTTGGCCGGAATGACGCCTATAAGGGTGACCGTTTGATCGCCATGGGGAAAGAATCTGATGATCAGGAAAGCAAGGGTTCCCAATACCAATCCATGGAAGGCTGCCGGGATGCGTGTCTTAAAGCGGGTCGCCAACAAGGTGCTCGCAAAGGCAACCAGGCCGATTGTCAAGGCGAGCGGGTGCGTTGTTGTCGATAGTTGATGCCAGTTATTGACGCCGAACATGAGGGGGAGTTGTTTGATGATCAGCGAAATGCTGAACCCATTGATGAATCCGGCTATTACGGGATAGGGCACAAACTTGACCAATACGCCCAGTTTTCCCAAGCCCAGCACAATCTGGAATACACCAACCAGGATAGTGCACAGGAAAGTAACGGCAATCAGCATTTGCGCCATACTTTCCGGCGTGGGGTAAGCGTCATGGATGCCGGGGATATTTGTGATGCCGACAAGCAGGGTGGCGATCATCGCGGCATAGGTTGATTTCGGTGAAACCAGGTGCAGGGGAGCACTGAAAATCATTCCGCGCAGAAGTGTTACCAGGATTGTCGCGGAAAAGGCAGCGGCAATGCCAACCATGACATAGTTGTTTCCCATAGGCTGCGATATGATCAGCCCGCAGTTAAGTATGATGGGAAATACGATGAACGCGCCTATTACACCGGCAGTCAGTTCCTTGACGATTGCAACATCGGTAAATTGACGTGGTTGGGGCATGTTAATTCTGCTGGTTGCAGGTAATTATGGGAGCGCGTCCTTGTTTGGCCATTATATGTTCGCTGAATATTGACTGGATATCTGTGTGGTGGAGATGCACCAATTTCTTGCCGCTTTGATGGGTTGCCTGAATCCTTCCATCGTTGCTGATAATTGTTTGATTCTAACCTAAAATAACTTCCCGTGTGGGGATACCGGGGGATATGGCCAGTGAGGGATCAAAACGGTAAAAACAAGGCAGTGGCCATGGTCTGTACCACGCTTGTAATGTTGCGTTGCAATTTTTCTGACAGGGTAATTGCAAACAAATCCAGACTGCCGATAATTTTTCCGAACCCGCGCTCGAAGCTGAGATTGCGCTCACTGTCATTCAATTCATTGGTTAACAGGTAAAGCTGCCCCTTGTCATCGCGGGTATTGGAAAGCTTCCACACGGCAATCTCGACATTTCGCGCAGCGTTATAAATGCTTTGCGGATCAATATCGTCGGTGAGATAAAATTCGGCTTTCCCGCCATGTGCTTTTATCAGCATGGTTTGCAGGCCGGTAATCAGCGACAGCACCCGGTCACCCTGAAAATCTGCCCGGAATGCCTGCTGAATTGCATCTGTACCCTGTGCTTCATTGATTTCCCTGAAGCGCCAGCCATGCCTGTTCTCGAATGCAGACGCCACCATGCCGTCCACATCGCCTGCGGTGCTTTTCCGGAGTTCGCGCGGGTTGCGCTTGTAAAGCTTGGTCATCAGCACGCGCAGGCTTTGGGTGTTTTCGCGAAGCTCCACATCTGCCATGCGGTTCAAGTCCGACTTGATGAGTTGTTTTAACGAACTGCGGTCATCCTGTTGTGGAATGGGCTTGCTGTTATGACCGGGTTCTGTCGTGGCGCAAGCTGCCAATAAGGCGGCAGCGGTACCGAGGATAAGTATCGAGCTTGCGCATGCACCCGGAGCCGGTAACGCCGCACAGCAACGTCTGCTTATGCGGTTCACCTTGTCCGCATTACTCACCCCTGATAACGCTGAAGCTGAATGTGTCCCCGTTTTTTGCCTCAATATTCCCGAGCACATCATCCTGATAGACGACCCGCGCGCTGCACGATTGGTCCGGGCCGCATTCTTTCTCGAACTCCGCCCAGCCATCCGCGTCGGTGATGGTTATGTCTGCACCTATGGCATAGAAAACTTGCAGCAAGGTGTCCGGAGAGCCTTTGCCATGCTCATCGAGCAGGCGAATCCTGAAACGTATAAGTGACATAAATAATTTTTCCTGCCGATCACGGCAAATAACCTGACTGGCCACTTTCCCCGCCAGGGCTGCCGTCTTGATTCCCAATAACATCCTGATTTCCCGCCTTCTCTGGGCATGCGCTTGTTACCGCCATCAACCCGCGCAGCTTTGAACGTAAAGCGGTTGCACGTAACAATACCTCATCGCCTTTTTTATTGCAAAACGGAAAATCTGAAACGGTGTGCTTGGCGGGCACATCTTTGATGCTCCGTATTTTTCCCTTGCCAGACGATTGTTTGCAGCACAGGCGGCAAGGTGACGTAAAATACGCACTCTTCAGTTTCTGGTTTTAATGATGACTATACGTACTCGTTTCGCGCCCAGTCCCACGGGCTACCTGCATATCGGCGGCGCACGCACCGCGCTGTTTTCCTGGGCTTACGCGCGCAAGCATGGCGGCACTTTCATCCTGCGTGTCGAGGATACCGACGTGGAACGCTCCACACCCGAAGCGGTGCAAGCCATTCTGGACGGCATGGAGTGGCTCGACCTGGATTATGACGAAGGCCCGTTCTACCAGATGCAGCGCATGGAACGCTACAAGGCGGTGATCCAGCACATGCTGGCGCAGGGCAGCGCCTATTATTGCTACACCTCGCCGGCGGAACTGGAGGCGATGCGCGAGGCGATGCGCGCGCGCGGCGAGAAGCCGCGTTACGACGGCCACTGGCGTCCCGAGCCCGGCAAGGTATTGCCCGAGCCGCCTGCGGGGGTGAAGCCGGTGGTACGCTTCAAGAATCCCGCGCACGGCGCGGTGATGTGGAAGGATCTGGTGAAGGGCTATATCGAATTCGACAACGGCGAACTGGACGATCTCATCATCGCGCGCGCCGACGGCACGCCCACCTATAATTTCTGCGTGGTGGTGGACGACTGGGACATGGGCATCACGCACGTGATCCGCGGCGACGACCATGTCAACAATACCCCGCGCCAGATCAACATTCTCAAGGCCTTGGGTGCGAGCGTGCCGCAATACGCGCACCTGTCCATGATCCTCGGCGATGACGGGCAAAAACTTTCCAAGCGCCATGGCGCGGTCAGCGTGATGCAATACGACGAGGATGGCTACCTGCCGGAGGCGGTGGTCAATTACCTGGCGCGGCTGGGCTGGTCGCACGGCGATGAAGAGATTTTCTCGGCGCAGCAGTTCTGCGAATGGTTCGATCTCGACCACATCACCCCGTCGGCGGCGCAGTTCAATACCGAGAAGCTGAACTGGCTCAACCAGCATTACCTGAAGCAGGCGGATAACGCGCGGCTCGCCGCACTGGTGCGACCGCGCCTCGAGGCACGCGGTGTGGCAGCGAATTCTGCCCCCGCGCTGGAAACCATCATCGCCCTTTACAAGGAACGGGTCGTAAACCTGAATGAATTGGCCGATGCGGCGGAAGTGTTCTATATCGAACTGCATCCCGCGCAGGAATTGCTGGATGCGCAGCTTTCCGCGGAAGCACTGCCCGCCTTGCATGAGCTGCTGGAACGCTTCAAGGAGGTCGCCTGGGAAGCACCGGCGATCAATGCGGCGGTCAAGGAAACGGTCGGCAAGCATGGCCTGAAAATGCCCAAACTGGCGATGCCGTTGCGCGTGATGCTCACCGGACAGACCCAGACCCCATCGGTGGATGCGGTGGTGGCGCTGTTCCCGCGCGAGACTGTAGTGGCGCGCATGGCGCGGCACTTGCGCTAAGCGACCGAAGAATTTAATTACCCGTAGCGCGCTCCGGTTGCCAGCAAATGTTGGCGGGCGGTATGTTAAACTGGTTTGGCCTATTTAGTGAGTCTTGCCATGTCTGGAAATACATTCGGTACTTTGTTCTGCGTCACTTCCTTCGGCGAATCGCACGGCGCGGCCATCGGCTGCGTGGTGGACGGCTGTCCGCCGGGGATGGAGATTTCGGCGGAATACATCCAGCGCGAGCTTGACCGGCGCAAGCCCGGCACCTCGCGTCACGTGACGCAAAGACAAGAATCCGACACGGTGGAAATCCTCTCCGGCGTGTTCGAGGGCAAGACCACCGGCACACCCATCGCGTTGCTGGTCCGCAACGAAGACCAGCGCAGCAAGGACTATGGCGGCATCGCCGAAACCTTCCGTCCCGGTCATGCCGACTACACCTACTGGCAGAAATACGGCATCCGCGACCCGCGCGGCGGCGGGCGCGCATCGGCGCGCGAAACGGCGGTGCGCGTGGCGGCGGGTGCCATCGCCAAGAAATGGCTGCATGAAAAATACGGCGTCATCGTGCGCGGCTACCTGGCGCAACTCGGTGAGATCGAAATTCCTTTCAAGAGTTGGGGAGATGTGACCGAAGAGGGCAACAGCTTCTTCATCGCCGATGCGGGCTATATCGCACAACTGGAAGATTACATGGATGCCCTGCGCAAGTCCGGCGATTCCATCGGCGCGAAACTCACCGTGGTGGCGGAAAACGTGCCGGTGGGCTGGGGCGAGCCGGTGTATGACCGGCTCGATGCCGAGATCGCTTACGCACTGATGAGCATCAACGCGGTGAAGGGCGTGGAAATCGGCGCAGGCTTCGCCTCGGTCACGCAACGCGGCAGCGAGCACGGCGACGAACTGACGCCCGCAGGCTTCCTGTCTAACAACGCGGGCGGCATACTCGGCGGCATCTCCACCGGGCAGCACATCGTGGCGCACTATGCGGTGAAGCCCACCTCCAGCATCCGCATCCCGCGCCGCTCCATCAACAAGGCAGGCGAGCCGGTGATGGTATCCACCGAAGGCCGCCATGACCCGTGCGTGGGCAT